>CAZZGV010000027.1:0-13200 GCA_964654255.1 uncultured Legionella sp.
TTTAAATAACGATTGGTTATGGGCATACAGCGTCATAAATCCTTGCCCATGGTCGATAATGAGTAAAAGGCCATACCCTTTTAACCAATCGCTAAAGACAACTTTTCCAGAGTAGACTGCGGCAACCGGCGTTCCTTCATGAGCATAAAATACTAGACCCTGGTTTATTTTCTGTAAACTATTACCGGATACATTAATCGGTTTTGGAAGCTTTGTACGCGCGCTTGTAAAAGGACGATGGGTTTGTGCGATACTTTGCTGAATCAGCGTTTTGAGCAAATATGACAAATTTTCTTTGTTTTGTCGGTATTCTTTTAGGGCCTGTTGTTGGCTTTGAATGTCTTTATTTAATGTTTGGATGATTGCGGTACTGTAAAGTTTATCTTGTTCGAGTTTTTGTTGATGTTTATTTGCATCGTCTTGTAGTTGCTTTTGTTCAAGCACTTCTTGTTTTAATTTATCTTGGTTTAGCGTGAGAGAATGTTGGGTTTCTTGAACTCCGATAATAATATGTTGGCGCGATTTTACTACGTATTGGTAAAATGTTAGTAAACGACTTGTTGCTGTGGGGTCATCTTGGTTTAACAGCCATTTTAATGGTTGGTATTCTCCCATCAAATAGCGGGCGCGTACGTGTTTTGCTAATAATGCTTGTTGTGTGTGTAATTGTTCGGACAATGCGGTAACTTGTTTTTCTAATTCATTAATTTTTTGTTGTTTATCGCCTAAATTTTGTTGAATCTTACGTAATTCATGTACGCCCATACTAATTTTTTTTTCTGTATCTGCGAGCTCACGACTCAGTAAAGCCGTTTTATCATGAGCGGTGGTTAATATGTGTTGTAGATGGCTAATTTTAAAATCTAATTGTTTTAATTTTGTTTTTGTTTGGGTCATGGCTGCTGTTTCTGCATGCATGGCCGGCATCACAGATAGTAAAAAACCTGCTGCTAGAGCCTCGATTTTAGCCATTTTTATAACTATAGCTAATAATCTATATTTTTCAATGAGCAACATGTTCTTCTACCAAAAGTGAGCTCCCTGTCATTTCTTTGGGAGGATGAATACCTAATAGCGTTAACAGGGTGGGCGCTACATCAATTAGGCTACCTGTTATTTGGTTGAAATGCCAATGTCCACCAACATAAAGCAAGGGCACGGGTTGATTTGTATGGGCAGTGTGGGCCTGATGTGTATGATCATCAAACATCGACTCGGCGTTGCCATGATCAGCTGTGATAAGCAATTGGCCTCCTACTTTTTCTAAAGCCTGCCAGGTATCATGCATTGCTTTATCTAGGCACTCAATCGCACGAACAGTCGCATCGAAATTACCGGTATGTCCTACCATATCTGCATTAGCATAGTTACAAATGATTACGTCAAATTCGTTGCTTTGAATAGCATTGATAAGTGCTTCAGTGAGTTTGGCAGCACTCATTTGGGGTTGTAGATCATAGGTCGCAACAGCTGGTGATGGAATTAATAGTCGTTTTTCATGGTCAAATATCCGCTCGGAACCGCCATTAAGAAAAAAAGTAACATGCGCATATTTTTCAGTTTCGCCGATACGTAACTGTGTCATTCCGTTTTTAGAAATGACTTCTCCAAGTGTGTTGTGAAGTGTTAATGGAGGAAAGGCACAACGGGTTGGGAGATAGTCGGCGTATTGTGTCATGCTGATAAAGGTTTGAATTTTTGGTTTTTTAGAGCGTTTAAAGCTATCGAAATCGTCAGCGATCAGTGCTTGGGTAAGTTGTCGCGCGCGATCGGCTCGAAAATTGAAAAATAATACGGAATCACCGTCTTTAATAGTTGCTCCTTCACCAATCCGGCTGGGGGGGATAAATTCATCATGGATATGTTGTTGATAGAACGTTTGAATGGCCTGTTCGGCTGTATCAAAATGATACTCACTGTGCGCCTCAGTGAGTAATCGGTAAACCGGTTCGATTCGTTGCCAGCGTTTGTCACGATCCATCGCGTAATAACGGCCGCTAACGGAGCTTATTGTTGCAACGGGGTATTTTTTTAGATGGTCATGCAATCGTGTTAGACTTTGTAGCGCACTTTTAGGTGAGGTATCACGTCCATCAAGAAATAAATGAAGATAAACATTGGAAAATTGAAGCCTTGCACACAAGGCTAAAAGAGCAAATAGGTGTTGTTCGTGACTGTGAACACCGCCATCTGAAAGCAGGCCCATGATGTGTAGTGCGTTTTTACTTTGTTTTAAAGACTCAATCGTTTGGATGAATACTTGATTTTTGGCGTAGTCACCGTTTTTTATCGCTTCATTAATGTGCGTTAATTCTTGTTGAATAACGCGGCCCGCACCTATGTGCATATGGCCTACTTCAGAGTTGCCCATTTGGCCGTCAGGTAATCCCACAGGTGCGCCTGATGCTTCAAGTAATATATGAGGACAGCTTTGCCACCAACTATCCCATTGTGGGGTGTGGGCCACTGCAATGGCATTATGCGTTTTTTCTTCACGATAGCCCCATCCATCAAGAATCATTAACACTAGGGGACGGCTTTTGGCCATGTATTTCTCCATAACATAGATGCTTAAGATAATGCATTATATGGCTTTTGGGTGATCTATGCCGAATATGTTTATTTGCCAAGTATGATACGAATTAAAAAGGATTTGCTAATGACTAGCAAGTAGAATTAGTATACTTGCCACTTCAGAGAACATATTGGTTTACTATGACGTCGAATGTCCTTCCTTTGCAGCAGTATGAAACAGTAGCAGAAAAAATTAACATTAATCATTGTATGTTTCTGGTGGTTATTTCATTTCTATTGCGTTTAGTGTGGATGAATTATAACGGATTGCTCGTAGAAGAAGCCTATTATTGGAATTATGCTCAGCATTTAGATTTTAGTTTTTATGATCATCCACCGATGGTAGCGGTATTGATTAAATTATCGACCATGCTTTTTGGTGTCCATGATTTCAGTGTTCATTTGCCGGCTCTTTTTTGTTGGGTACTCACCGCGGTTTTTACGTTCAAGTTAACTGAGTTAATTATGCGTGGCGCTGGTGTTTATGCGGTTATGTTGTTCGCTGTTTTGCCATATTTTTTTATGCAATCAGTGGTGACAACACCTGATACGCCAGTTATGGTTTGCTGGGCTGGTGCGCTTTATTATCTTTATCGTGGATTAGTTTTAAGCGAATCTCGAGCTTGGTACGTTGTAGGGATTTGTTTGGGTTTGGGAATGGTTTCAAAATATACTATCGTGTTACTAGCCGCTCCAACGCTTATTTATGCCATATCAACACCATCAGCACGCCAGTGGTTTCTTCGTAAAGAGCCATACATTGCTGTAGGTATTGCAATAGTCCTGTTCTCGCCTGTGATTTATTGGAATGCAACACATGAATGGGCATCATTTATTTTTCAAAGTGTTCGGCGTTTTAAATCAAGACCTTCTTTTTCTTTGCATGCATTTATAGGTTTATTACTTTTCTTTGTAACGCCTATTGGCATAGTTGAGTTATGGACGCTCTTTAAAAAGAGTGCGAGCACGTCATCGCTTCTTGATTTAAACACGGTACGTTTTTTTCAATTGTTTACCTTGTTACCTTTAGGATTTTTTGGGTTTTATAGTCTTACGCATTCTGTTAAATTTGATTGGATTGGGCCAGGTTTATTGTCGGTATTGCCATGGTTTGCAGTGCTTATTAAACGGGCGTGGTTATCTGAAAAAAATAAAGTACTCACCAATTGGTTTTACACGGCAGGCGTTTTGTTGTGTTTGTATACGGTGATCATATCGATAACGACCATGGGTGTTTCTGGGTGGTTGCATCAAAAAATATTTGCTCAATATTTTTCATGGAAAGATTTAGCTAAAGAGTTTAACGAGCTTGCTAGTCAAGTAGAAACAGAAACAAGCCGCGAGACGTTATTTGCTCCATTAGATTCATACCATATTGGCAGTGAGTTGGCTTTTTATCAATCGCTCTTTTTGGCGCAAGGAACGGTTCAAAAAAATTACCCTATTGTTGGCTCCCATATTTTTGGTGGTAACAGTTTAATGTATAACTATTGGAAGGATGGAAAAAGCTTGTCCGGTAAGACGTTAATTTTAATTTCAGATCATAAAACAGATTTTGATTATGATTCTGTTAAGGCGGTTACGATTGAGAAATCTCCTCTTCAAGTCGTGTGGTCGCATAGTCAACGAGGTCATCAAGAGCTGACGCCGTTTTATTATAAAATCGTTGAAATTAAGCCAGAAGCCAATTTAAACAGTTAGCTATTGGCTTCAGGGCAGAGTAGTGGATAGCTGTGGTTATTCAGTCTTATCCATTAACTGGCATTGATAATCCAAAAAATCAGATATCACCTTCACCAACACTTATAGGTAGTATCAATGGCTTGTTTTTTCGCCATATAAATTGGGAGTAGAAAACGTAATTTAAAACAGAGGCTAAAATTATTCCTGTTATTAAAATGATATTTTCTGTTATATAACCGGCACCAAAATATTTAATGCCTAGATGTAACCAATACGATTGACAGCCAATCATAAAAATAGAATAGCCAATGAAAAAAATCAGCGATTTTAGTGCCTTATAACTAAAGGTAAGTGGATTTTTTTTGAATGTAAATTGATTGTTTAGGATGAAATTATTCAATATTGCGCCTAATACTGCGAGTTGGGCGGCACTTACTGGGGGTAATTTATGGCGTAGGGTGTTATAGAGTGTGTATTGGATAATAGCGCCTGAAAGTCCTACTAAACACATTCTAAAGTAGGGTGCCATTTTTTGAAAACGTAGTGTAAATATGACGCGTAGAGCGTCGACAATACTGTTTGTAGGCAGCTTACTTTGACCGCTTTTTCGATCAACAAACACAATCGGGTGTTCAGTTATTTTTGATTTATTTTTATGCAATAGCCACAGTAGTTCTAATTTATAAGCAAATTGGCTAGATAAGAATTTTTCAGGTAGCGCTTTAAGAAGCGCTTCACGACGAGTCGCTCGAAAGCCAGTGGTGAAATCTTTGTATTTTGGTGTAAGGACAAAACGAGCAATATAATTACCAAGCACTGATAGTAATTTACGGTGCCAACCCCAGTCATCAGGTATCTGTCCCTCACGCACATAGCGACTTCCAAGCACCACATCATGGGTATCCATTTTTTCTAAAATAGGTGCAATGTATTTCGGTTGGTGTGAAAGGTCTGCATCAAATTCGATAACAATGTCTGCAGCAAGCTCACTTAAAGCATAATGCATGGCTTGTAAATAAGCAGAGCCTAATCCTGATTTTTGGGGCTCTGTTTGTAAGTGAAGATTGGGATACGTCATTTGGAGGTTGCGCACAATTTGTTGCGTATTGTCTGTTGATGCACTATCGAATATTAATACGTGAATTTCTTTGTCTGTAATGCACTCGGTAGCTTGAAAAATCTTTAAGACTGTTTCTTCAATGGAGAGAGCTTCATTATAAGTAGGAATAGTAATAACAGCTTTTGTAACATTCATTGATGAAGAAATCCTCTGATTGGCGTGCGTTTATTCATGGTGTTTTTTGTATTTTACCAAATATAAGGCTATTTGTACTAGGGGTGGGTAGAAAGAACCCTTTATGGTTGAGTGATTTCTTCGAAACTATGGGCTAAATTTACATGTCGCGTTCTACAACAAACCCTTAATCTTTTGTAGTAAAGAGAGTAGACTATAGAACATTTTTTGTTGATGGAAGAAGCGGGTTGAATCAAAAAATCCCTAAACATGTTGCTATTGTGATGGATGGTAATGGCCGTTGGGCTGAAAATCGTAATTTACCGCGTGTTGAAGGGCATCGTGTTGGTGTTGGTGTTGTAAAAGCAATTGTGCAGTCGTGTATGCAAAATAAAATTGCGGTGTTGAGTTTGTTTGCTTTTAGTAGCGAAAACTGGGCACGCCCTGCGGAGGAAGTTGAGTTTCTCATGCAGCTTTTTATCCAAGCATTAGGCCGTGAAATACAAGAGCTGCATCAAAATGGTGTTTGTTTGCGTTTTACAGGCGACCGCAGTCAGTTGTCTGCTTCCTTGTGTGCGGAAATGCAAGCAGCTGAGGAGCTAACTAGCCGGAATACAAGGCTGATTTTAAATATCGTTTTAAATTATGGTGGGAAGTGGGATATTTTGCAGGCCGCAAAAAAACTTGCAACCCAAGTCGTTGATGGTGTGGTAATGCTTGATAATGTGGATGAGGTTGCTTTTGAAAAACTGCTCAGTACGTCTGATTTACCTGATCCAGATTTATTTATCCGTACTAGTGGTGAGCAGCGCATCAGTAATTTTTTTCTTTGGCCATTGGCCTATACCGAACTTTATTTTTCTGAAATACTTTGGCCAGATTTTACCGCAAGTGAATTTGAAAAGGCGTTGGCTTGTTTTAGTCGACGTAAACGACGTTATGGTTTAACGGAAGAAAAAAATTATGTTTAGGCAGCGTTTATTGACATCCCTTATATTGGTTCCCCTGGTGTTATTAGCTATTTATTGTGCAAATATGTGGTTATTGGCCGTTGTGGTTTTAGGACTGACTCTTGTTGGTGCTTGGGAATGGACGCAACTGATTCCTATTAAGCATGTTGTGAATAAAGTTCTTTTTAGTATGGCGGTATTGCTGGCGGTGGGGTTAAGTCGATATTGGCTTGATGCATGGTTAATTGTTGGTTTGTTGTCCTTTGGATTTTTGTTGATAGCTGTGTTGACATTTCCAGTCTCACAAACGCTGTGGGGTCGTCGTTATATAGTGGCTGGTTTTTGTTTATTATTATTGCCGTTGTTTGCAAATATTCTGGGTGCTATCTACGAACATACGCAAGGTAAATCATTAATTGTCTATTTGCTTTGTTTAGTATGGGCAACCGATATTGGTGCTTATTTAGCTGGAAAACAATGTGGGCGGCATAAATTAATTCCCCGTGTTAGTCCCGGAAAAACAATCGAAGGTGCTGTTGGAGGCTTTTTATTGGCGCTGTTTGTTGCTGTTTTAGGCTATGTTTATTTTCATCCACATTTTGCTGTTGCTTGGTATGTGGTTGCTATTGCGGTGAGCTTAATGTCTATGCTTGGAGATTTATTAGTCAGTATGCTTAAGCGGCGTAGCAAATTAAAAGATACTGGGCAGATTTTTCCTGGACATGGTGGTGTGCTTGATAGGCTAGATAGCTTAATTGCTGCAGCTCCTTTGTTCTATTATGGACTTTCCTTTGTGGTCATTCCATCTTGAGCGCTGTCGTAACATTTTTTTATTTCATTTTGGCTTTGTTGCTACTGATTGTGGTTCATGAATATGGACATTTCCTGGTAGCGCGTTGTTGTGGTGTTAAAGTATTACGGTTTTCGTTTGGGTTTGGAAAAGTTCTTGCCTCTTGGCATGATAAGCGTGGCACAGAGTATGCATGGTCTTTAGTACCTTTGGGTGGCTACGTAAAAATGCTCGATGAGGCCGAAGCTGAGGTTCCTGAGAGTGAGCGCCATTTAGCCTTTAACAATAAATCAATTTGGGCACGTATCGCTATTATAGCGGCAGGGCCTTTATTTAATTTTATATTTGCTTTTCTCGCATTGTGGTTGGTGTTAGTGATAGGTATTAAATCACTTGCTCCCATGATAGATAATGTAACGCCGGGTAGCATAGCCGCAAGGGCAGGAATCATGCCACAACAAGAAATTGTGGCATTAGCTGGCAAAAAAATTAGCAGCTGGCGGGATTTTCAATACGGTTTAATGCCACTGCTGGGCTCAACCGAATCTGTGGCTATTACGGTTAAATCGCGAACTGATCATCATGAACATGAATTAATTTTGTCATTAGACGACTGGCATGTGGATGTGAAAAATCCAGATGTGTTGGCGAGTCTTGGGATTGTGCCATTTATACCGACTATTCCTCCTATCATTGGTGAGGTTTTGGCTGACTCTCCTGCTAACTTAGCGGGTTTAGAAACCGGCGATGTAATCACGTCGATTAATGGGCGTGCTATTAAAGATTGGTTGGTCTTACTTGATTTTGTTAAACAACATCCTAATCAACAGATGACGTTGGTTACAACCAGAGGCGGTAACTCCAAAACATATAGTATTAAAATTGGCAGTGTCGTAAATAACGGGCGTGCTGAAGGGGTTCTTGGTGTGCGGTCTCAGCGCATTGATTTACCCCCACATTGGTTGCGCCTACAACGTGAGGCACCATTACAAGCAGTTGCAACTGCATTTGATCAAACGATGGAATTAACGGGTGCGACGTTTAAATTAATTGGTCGGCTAGTGACGGGTAAACTATCTATACAGAGTATCAGTGGACCGGTTGGGATTGCTCAAGGTGCGGGCGAGTCGGCACGGAATGGATTGCCGTATTATTTATCATTTTTGGCACTTATTAGTATTAGCTTAGGTGTATTAAATTTGTTACCCATCCCGATGTTAGATGGTGGGCAATTGTTTTATTGCTTGGTCGAGTTAATTCGACGTCGCCCATTATCCGATGAAAGTAAATCTATTGGTGTTTATTTCGGGCTAGTTCTGTTGGTTACTTTAATGATCATTGCTTTGAGTAATGATTTATCAAGATTGACTTGATATACTTTGGCCCCTAAAGATTTGTGTAAATTGACAGAGTGCCTTTCATCCTATAAAAGGGTTGATTTGTAGTTTGCGTGGGTTGACCGTACCGCAAGGGAATGCTCGCAGTGTTGGGTGTAAAAATAATAATGAAAAAAAATAGTCAAAAAATTGCGTTGGTAGCATATTGTTCTACGGTATTGGTTTGTGCTTCCTCGGCGAAAGCCGATAGTGGGTTTATTGTTCGAGATATTAAAGTCACTGGATTACAGCGTGTAAGCACGGGTACGGTATTGAACTATTTACCTGTGCAGGTCGGTGAGGAAGTTGGACCAAATTCCACCCCGCAAATTATTCGTTCTTTGTATGACACAGGTTTTTTCCAGTCGGTTGTGTTAGAACGTCAAGGCAATACCTTAATTGTGCAGGTTGTTGAACGAGCGACGATTGGATCTATTACGTTCGTTGGTAACAAAGATCTTCCCTCTGATAAAATGAAGGAAATCTTGAAGGATTTGGATTTAGTAAAAGGGCGTGTGTTTCAGCGTGCCTCTCTTGAGCGCCTTGAAAAAGAATTAAAGCAGGCTTATAACGCTAGAGGGAAATACAACGCACGTATTGAAAGCAAAGTGACATCGTTAACTGAAAATCGAGTAGCGATTAATGTAACCGTTTCAGAAGGGCGTGTTTCTCGTATTAAAGAAATAAAAATCATTGGTAATCATGATTTTTCAGACCATGAATTGCAGTCTGAATTAACGCTAGCTCGTAGCGGAATATTTACGTATTTCACGAAAAAAGATCAATACTCTAAAACAGCAATGGATACCTCATTAGAGGCGTTGCGGTCTTTTTATCTAGATCGTGGATACTTGAAATTTACTATTGTTTCATCCCAGGTACTGCTTGCTCCTGATAAAAAAGATGTATTTATCAATATTCATATTCAAGAGGGCCCTCAATATCATTTTGCAGGTTATGCCTTAGCTGGTAAAACCGTTCTACCTAAAGAAAAATTAAAGGCATTGATTCAGGTTAAGAAGGGTAGTGTATTTTCACGCAAAAAAGTGACGGAAAGTATCTCTGCTATTGGTTTGGCTTTAGGTGATATAGGGTTTGGCTTCCCTGTTATTAATGCTGAACCTCGTATTGATGAGAAGAATAAAACCGTCTTTATCACCTTCGTGATTGATCCAGGTAGACACGTTTACGTGCGACGTATTAATTTTCATGGTAATACAAAAACGGGTGATTATGTTTTGCGAAATGTTATTCGCCAAGATGAAGGTGCCTTATTATCACTGCATAATATTAAAGAGTCAGAACGGCAATTACGGTTGTTGAGTTATTTAAAAAATATTGATGTTAAAACTAACCCAGTTGCTGGTGCAAATAATCAGGTTGATTTGGATGTTTCAGTCGAGGAGTCACCTTCTGCAGAAGCAACAGCATCTTTAGGTTATGGTACAACAGGTCCACAATTAAATGCTGCAGTGAATCAGTATAATTTTATGGGTACTGGTCGAACGATAGGATTAACGTTTGATGCAAGTTATTGGGGTCAAAACTATGCCTTTAATTACTATAATCCTTTTTATACCAATACTGGTGTTGGTCGAGGTGTGAATCTTTATTTTGCTAAGGTTAATCCTAAAAAATTGAAATTCGTTAGTACGTATAGTGCGGATCGCTACGGTGGTGATGTAAGTTACGGTGTGTTACTGAGCGAAACAAGTAGTCTGCAATTTGGCTACGGTTATCAAGGATTGCAGTTGCAATCCACAGGGATGGTGCAACAAATTCAAAATTTTGCAGCATTGTATGGCCGAGATTTTAACCAGTTTCGTTTGAATACAGGTTGGAATCGTAATAGTTATGACCAAATGCCATACCCTAATCAAGGTATGAATCAACAGGCTCGAGCCATGCTTGCGTTGCCTCTTACACATGATTCATTTAATTATTATAAAGTTGATTACCAGGCGCGGATTTTTTATCCTTTAACGCACGGGTTTATTTTTACAATATTAGGTAACGTAGCTTACGGAAACACATTTAATAATGAAGGGCTTCCATTTTATGAAAACTATTTTGCAGGGGGTATTGCACAACCTGGTCAAGTGCGGGGTTATGAAAGTTACTCTTTAGGGCCACAAGACAACCTGGGGAATTCTCTAGGGGCCAACTTACTTGTTAGCGGTAATGCCGGGATCATCTTGCCTTATCCGCTAAGTCGCGAAAATGTTCGTACCACAGTATTTGCTGATGCAGGTAACGTGTTTGTTCGAGGAACTCCTTTGGCATTAAGTGGTACTGATGAAGGTCCTTTGCGATATTCAGCTGGCGTATCTGTAGAGTGGCGATCGCCGTTTGGTCCGTTGCAATTCAGTGTGGCAAAAGCATTGAATAAGCAACCTACGGATCAAGAGCAATACTTTCAATTCACCTTGTCGTCTAGTTTTTAATAATTAAAAAGGTAACGATAAGTAAGCGATATTTCTGGTCTCTAAGTGGAGGAGAAATATCGCAAGCTGAAATGAATTGTGCTAGCATCTATACCCAGTCCAAATGATGTTGCTGGGTTTGCAATTTCAGATACTATAGTTAGGTTTTTCAATCGGGAGTGAGATAAATGAAGCGATTAGGTGCAGTATTAATTGCGTTAATGTTTACATTAGGAAGTGTTAGTGTATTTGCAGATGGAATGAAAATTGGTGTTGTTGATTTGCAAAAAATCATGCAAACAGCTAGCCAAATGAAGACTATTCAAGAAAAACTGGAAAAAGAATTTAAACCACGTCGTGATAAGTTAGTAGCAATGGAAGATGGTTTGAAAAAAGACATGGAACAATTTAAGCGTGATAGTGCGGTATTAAGTCAATCACAGAAAAAAGAGTTGGAAAAGAAAATTGTTACCACTCAACAACAATTTGAACGCGAAGGCCAACAGTACCAACAAGAGTTGAGTACTGCTCATAATGAAGCTATGGAAGAATTTTACAGCAAAATTCGTGCTGCTATCGCAAAAGTGGCTGAAACTGACAAATATGATATTGTGCTACAAAAAGATGCTGCTCCATTTAGTTTGGACAAGCTAGATGTAACGTCTAAAGTTATGCAACAAATTAGCTAATCTATCTGATACTATATTACTATCTTCCCTTGTCATGGATGAGGAAAGATAGTAAAGACTGAATAGAACATCAGGTGAGAGATAGGTTATATTCTACACTTCTATATTCAATACGTTCAGTAGTTATATCTCTCCTTATAGTTACCGATAAATCTTAAAATTAAAGCGAGAATAAGCCTATGATTAGCTCTGTGGAAATCCTTGAATTGCTGCCACATCGCTACCCGTTGTTGTTGATTGATCGGGTTCTTGATTACAAAGCACATGATTATTTGGTGGCAATTAAAAATGTAACGATTAATGAACCTTTTTTTTCTGGCCATTTTCCAGGTAATCCAATTATGCCTGGTGTACTAATGCTGGAGTCATTAGCACAAGCCAGTGCAATTTTGTCAAATTTGTCGAGAAGTGCGAAAGAGGGGCATGAATTTTTGTATTTTTTTGCAGGGATTGATAATGCCAAATTTAAACAAGTTGTTACCCCTGGCGATCAATTGCGTTTGGAAGTGAAATTTATGGGGCAAAAACGTGATTTTTGGCGCATGCATGGTGAGGTTTTTGTAGGTGATAAACTTGCCTGTTCCGCCGATTTAATGAGTGCAGCGAAGGAAGTGAAAAGTGATAAGTGAACATGCAATCATACACTCTTCAGCCAAATTGGCAAAAGGTGTAACCGTTGGGCCTGGTACTATTATCGGACCTGATGTAGAAGTTGGTGAAGGTACTTGGATTGGCCCTCATGTTGTTATTCAAGGACCAACAGTTATTGGGAGAAATAATAAAATATTTCAGTTTGCATCGGTTGGTGATGAGCCACAAGATATTACTTATAAAGGTGAGCCAACCCGACTTGAGATTGGTGATAACAATATTATCCGTGAATTTTGTATGATCAGTAGAGGCACCGTTAAGGGCGGTGGTTTAACCTCTTTGGGTAATGGCAATTTTTTAATGGCGTACACGCATGTAGGACATGACTGTATCGTTGGAAATCATGTCATCATGGTCAATTACGCAGCTCTTTCAGGGCATGTTACGGTTGGTGACTATGTAAACATCGGAGGCTACGCTGCTGTTCATCAATTTTGTCATATAGGTATGTATGCATTTATTGCGCGTGCAACGTATGTAACAAAAGACGTATTACCTTATGTGATGATTGCTGGTCATACTACGTCAGCATGTGGTATTAACACGGTAGGTTTGAAGCGACGTGGTTTTTCATCAGATGCTATAGATGGCTTGCGCAGGGCTTATAAAATTATTTTTCGTCGGGGTTTAACTGTACAACAAGCACTTGCTGAATTGGAAATAGCACAAAAAGAGTGCCCTGAAATTAAGTTGATGACAGATGCACTCAATAACTCAACGCGCGGTATTGTAAGATAACACCGTTGGTAATAACCTTTCACGCAATAGCATTAACTGTAAACGTTCACGCCTCTTGTAAAACAGGAGGCGTAAAATAATTCTGAATAGCT
>CAZZGV010000028.1:0-13140 GCA_964654255.1 uncultured Legionella sp.
AAGGTGTTAGTTTAGACTAACTTGATTAAAGTGCCCCCTTATTTGGGGTAGAGCCTGAATTTGGTTCATTTTTTATTTTTACTTGTCCTGCATTAGCTAATATGGATTAGCTTCAATTTAATTTGATAGTTAATGCCATGTTTATAAAGTGAGCTTTTCCCATTTGTACGAGTCCGCTATTGGTTTTAAAATAAACCAAATTAATTATTTATTCATCATATGAAATCAGGGGAGCAGCCTATGCTAACTAAATTATTATCGTTAACTGGAAACATGATAATGATGCCTCTAAAAAATTTACCGGCATCTATTATGTTTCTCACCTGTTTTAGAATTACGGTTTTGTTATATGAAAATATTGAATATAGAAAGCAGCTGAAATTGTTCCCTAAAATTGATGACATTGTGAACAGTGACGTTAGTGGCGACGTTGCGGCTATTCAAAATCTGCAAAAAACAGCTGCTATCATAAATAAACTCAAAAAAAATTTTCCAAAAGACATAGCATATAAAGTTGATGCGCTTGCTTATATCCCCGCTTCACGTGTTGCTCCTTATAGGGCTTTGGTAAGTAGTATGGATATAGCTGGGCGATATGCGATTATAATTGATGAGAAGCTTTTTCATATGGCACCAGAACAATTCACGGCCATTTTAGCGCATGAGCTATCCCATATTAAATGTGACCATGATGATTTGTTTGGCAGGGGGGCGAGAATTTTAGCTAAGGCGAATGAGGTCGCTTTAGGCTCGAGTTTGCTAGGTACAATATTCATGGGTGTAATGAATATTTTTTCTAAACAGAAGCAACTCCCACAAATGATTGCGTTGCTTGCACTGTCAATAATGGTCGCTAAATCCTGTTCTTTCTATTTACAAAAAACTGAGCTTCAGGCGGATAGGGAAAGCCTGTTACTTAATCCTAATGGAACCCCTCATGATTTAATAGCTGCTCTTCAGACAATGGATTCTGCGAATAATAGAATGGAAGAAGCAACGATCGCTGAAAACGCCGTTCGGCCTGGTAAGATAATTGATCTTAACAACTATTTTTTTTCTATGCATCCTGACTTAGAAACACGAAAAAAAGCGTTAGGCATTACGGATGAAAGCAGTAGCTATAGACCGAATTAAAACGTCACCAAATGATCGTGTTTAAAAAACCTTTTTGAACAAAAAAAGAACTATACTTACTATAGTAGTGTGCATAAAGGGAGAAGCTGTTATGGCTACGATATTTCTAGCTACTGTGATTGGTTGGTATATGGTGCTATTTGGTTTTCTTGTATTAGCAAGGACTGACTACGTTAAATTCGCTGTGGCTGAGATTTTAGAACAGCGTGGGTTATTTTTTCTTTTAGCTGTTATAACAATGATATTGGGGTTGTTGATGGTTGCCAGTCATAATAGTTGGGTTATGGGGTGGCCTGTAGCTGTTACGGTTATTTGTTGGTTGGTCTTCATTAGTGGGGTGTTGCGGTTATTTTTACCCGATGTGCATGAAATGGGTAAATGGTTTTTACATGACCCTATACGTTTGAAGATTACGGCAGTTGTGTTTTTAATTTACGGTGGATATTTATTATTCCATGTTTATTTTAATTAAATAGTACCGGGTTTAGTAATGGGGTCGCTGTTAATGGATAGTTGATGTGGCAAAACTTAACGGGAGTTAGATAATGGGCATTACTGAGATACCAGATGCTCCAAACGAGCAACCATTAGAGATACCATTGGAATCTCCATCGTTGCCGGATACGCCTGAGCCTATGTTACCTAATACGCCTGAACCAGAGCCTGTAACTACGCCGGAACCGAACGAGGATTAATTGTGAGTAGCCCTGCTTGCAGGGCTACTCATTTAAATAAATTTACCAAGAGCCAGAACCACAGCAACTAGATGCACAACTGCCCGCAGTAGCATAGGTGTTGGAAGAAAATGAATTACCCCATCCGCCGCCAGAATCACAGCCGTTACTGCAACAGCCGGCAAGTAGTGTTGAGGTGAACATCATGACAGCAATAAGTGTCGTTTTCATAATAGCGTCCTTGCGCATGGTATGTATATTTATAATACAATAGGATTTGAGTATTTACAAATTAACCGCTGATAAAGTTTACCATCCATTGCGCAACTATGGTGTCATCTTTTTCCAATGTTAATGAATCTAAGCCTTGTTCATAGATGGTTGGTGTTAAAATACCTTTTCCACGTTCTAAAAGCCCATTATTCGGTTTTTTTATAGTACATTGTAAAATAAAAAAAGACATCAATTGCAGCTCCATTTCATGGTACTCATGATGGAATAAACTTCGTTATCTCCAATGACTAAATGATCTAACAAACGTGCATCCACCAATTTAAGTGCTTGTTGAATGCGTTCGGTAACCGCCAAATCATGAGGGCTTGCATCAGAAAGTCCTGATGGGTGGTTGTGAACAAGGATTAGGGCTGCTGCATTTAGCTTCAAGGTGCGTTCGATGATTGGGCGAGCATGAACGCTTGTTGAGTTGATGGTGCCAGTAAATAATTCTTCATACGCCAATAGACGATGTTGGCTGTCTAAGAACAATGCGGCAAACACTTCATTTTTTTTATCCCGCAATTGTCGTTTAAGGAATGCGTAGGTTTGCTCAGAATTGAGTAGTTGTGTTTCTCTTTGCAAGCTAATGAAATCGCTACGTCGACAAATTTCCCGGGCTGCTTGTAATTGAACATAACGGACGAGCCCTAGACCTGGTACTTGCTCAAATGTGGGGAGATCGCTATTAAGAACAGCGCGCATGTCGCCTAGGTGTTCAATCAAATCATGTGCTAATTGAACGCAGGAGCGTTTTCCACTGCCTGAGCTGATAAATACGGCTAATAACTCTGTATCAGATAGACTATTAGCACCGCACATCAATAGTTTTTCACGCACGTGGAGACCACGTGTTGCTGGTTGGACGCTCATTATTATTCCTTTATGGCGAAGTTTGTGTTCTGATCACAGTTATTCTTATCAAAAAATCATAGTCATGCAAGATTTTGTAAATAAAAAGATAGTGTTAGGAATTTGCGGTGGAATCGCCGCTTATAAATCGGCTCATCTTGTTCGAGAATTAACAAATTTAGGGGCTGTTGTTCGTGTTGTGATGACGCAATCTGCGCAGCAATTTATTACACCCATGACCATGCAGGCGTTAAGTGGGAATGATGTGCGTTGTGAGTTATTTGATTCACAAGCAGAGCGTGCCATGGGGCATATTGAATTGGCACGTTGGGCTGATTACTTACTAATAGCGCCTGCGTCAGCTAACTGCATAGCAAAATTTGCACATGGTTTCGCTGATGATTTATTATCTACGCTTTATTTAGTAGCAGAGACACCGGTATTTGTTTGTCCTGCTATGAATCGCAGCATGTGGGAGCATCCTGCGACTAAAGCAAATTGTGATTTGCTCGCTAGGCGAGGGGTAGTGATCATTGGGCCCGAAGAAGGCTCGCAAGCGTGTGGCGAGCTAGGTTACGGGCGTATGAGCGACGTGGAAAATATCGTCACCGCGCTGCGTTTGCATGGGGTAAGTCGGTTATTAGCAGGGCAGAACGTTTTGATAACAGCAGGCCCGACAAGAGAATCCATTGATCCGGTTCGTTATATTAGTAATTATAGTTCTGGAAAAATGGGCTATGCATTAGCTGCCGCTGCATCAATGGCAGGGGCTAACGTGATATTGGTTAGTGGCCCTAGTGCTTTAATGCCACCACCAGGGGTTCATTTCCATGCCGTAGAGTCTGCTCAAGAGATGCTTGAGGCGGTGATGAAACATCTACACCCTGGTATGGTCTTTATAGGTACGGCAGCTGTTGCCGATTATCATGTACAAGCACCAGCTGCACAAAAGCTTAAAAAGAAAGATAATTCTAAATTATCACTCGATTTAGTAGCTAATCCTGACATATTGGCAACGGTAGCCAAGAGTGGAAAAGCATCGTTTGTAGTAGGGTTTGCGGCAGAAACAAATGATGTGCTTGAGCATGCCAGGCAAAAATTAACAACCAAAAAAGTAGATATGATTATCGCTAATCAAGTCGGTAAAGGGCTTGGGTTTGAAACCGATAATCATCAGGTGACTGTGTTAACTAAACAGAGTGCAATTGAATTAGTGACGACTCATAAAACGCGACTAGCAGCGCAAATTATTGCAATCCTTGCCACAAGCCTGCAAAATGCCAGGCTTACAGTGGGGGAGCAGTAGAGCACGCAGGTAATTATTTAAACCCCCGTTTGATTTGAGCGTTTAGAGAGATGATATGGATACAGCAATTCAGTTAAAAATTTTAGATCCCCGTGTTGGTACTGCAATACCGCTACCTACTTATGCCACTCCTGGTTCAGCAGGTCTTGATTTGCGCGTTTGTATTGATGAGCCTATACAAATTGCCGGACAAGAAACCGTGTTGCTTCCAACAGGCTTAGCTATATATATTGCTGATCCAAGTTTAGCTGCAGTGATTTTACCGCGCTCAGGCCTTGGCCATAAACACGGTATTGTTTTAGGCAATTTAGTAGGGTTAATTGATTCTGACTATCAAGGTGAATTAAAAATATCGTGCTGGAATCGCAATCAAGAGCACTTTACAGTGAACCCTGGTGATCGTATTGCTCAATTAGTCTTTTTACCCGTGGTAAAAGCTGAATTTTCTATTGTTGATGCATTTACCGAAAGCAGCCGAGGGCAGGGTGGTTTTGGTAGTTCTGGGAGACAGTAAATGATAGCGAACCATCATTATCAACAGCGCCTTGTTGAGCGCGGTGTATTTCGAGCCTATGACATTCGCGGCATCATAGGAAACCAATTAGATGAACATGCGTTTTACAGTATAGGACGAGCAATTAGTTGCCGTTTAAAAGCGTTAGATCGTTCATCGATTTTTTTAGCGCGTGATGGTCGTTTAACCAGCGATAGTTTAGCTAGTGCATTAAAACAAGGCTTGCTGGATAGTGGTATAACTGTGATTGATCTTGGTGCTGTTGCTACGCCTGTTATGTATTATGCTGCGAATACAAGTGTTGTTGATAGTGGTTTGATGGTGACGGGAAGTCATAATCCCGCTGATTACAATGGCATTAAAATCATACTTGCGGGTACCACACTTGCTCATGCAGATATTGATACATTATATGATCTCGTTACGTCAGGTACTTCTATTCAAGGCCAAGGTGAATCACAATCTCTTGATATCATGCACGACTATATTCAACGCATTATTAGTGATATCAAACTTGCTAGGCCTTTAAAAGTTGTTGTGGATTGTGGCAATGGCATTGCAGGCGCTACTATCCCTGGCGTTATTGCACAATTAGGTTGTGACGTGGTTCCTTTGTATTGTGAAGTGGATGGACGCTTCCCTAATCATCATCCTGATCCAACGATAGAAGCAAATTTAGTTGATTTGCGCAAAGCAGTTGCTGCTCATAATGCAGATCTAGGGTTAGCTTTTGATGGCGATGCGGATCGTTTAGGAGTGCTTACCAATCAAGGTGAGATTATTTGGCCTGACCGCTTGATGATGATGTATGCGCGAGATCTGTTGCAGCGCGATAAAGGTGCTACCATTGTTTATGATGTAAAATGCTCGAGTCATTTGGCTACGGTGATTGAAGCGGCAGGTGGGGTTGCAAAGATGTGCCCAACAGGTCATTCGATTGTTAAGCGCATTATGAAGGATGAAAAAGCTGCTCTGGCGGGTGAGATGAGTGGTCATTTGTTTTTTAAAGACCGCTGGTACGGTTTTGATGATGCTCTTTATAGTGCTTGTCGTTTATTAGAAATTTTGAGTAAATCACCAAAAACGGTGAGCGAGCAATTTGCTACGATTCCAAATAGTATCAACACACCTGAAATTAAAATTCCTATTCTTGATGAAGAGAAATTTTTATTCATGCAACGGTTTAGTGAACAGGCGACATTTCCTGAGGCGCGTGTCATCGATATTGATGGTTTACGCGTTGAATTTGCCCATGGCTGGGGATTGTTACGTGCGTCAAACACCACGCCATGCCTTGTGGCGCGCTTTGAAGCCGAGGACACCGCGAGCCTTAACAAAATTCAAGCATTGTTTAAAACACAATTGAACGCTGTGGATGAGGATTTAGCCGTTCCATTTTAGCGTTTGTTTCGAATGGATTAAACGAATTTGGCTGTAGTGTGATGTTGATTAACTCTACAGCCTTGTGTCTGGAGATAGTACTGCATTTTATTTTGGCTGTACTTTGGGGGCTCCCTTATCCTCAAGCCCAGTGTCTTCCGCCGAGATGCGCCGTAATTTTGTCATTTCGTCTTTCATTTCTTTGCCAACACTAGGGGCTGTTTTTACTGTATCTGTGGCAGTGGCTATAGGTTTTTTTATTTTTTTAGGTGGCATGCCCATTTTCATTTGTGAAGCTGATATTTCTGTAGGCGTCTCTGCTTTTTCTTGCAACGGCCTTCGCGATGTTGTTATTTGAATTAAAGCTCCTGAACCATCTTCACGATTTCCAAGCGAAATTTCAGATATAAGCGGTTTTTCGTATTTGGATTTAAGATGACCTGGACCAGTAAGTATATCGCCATGTAACACCCCTGCCATTAAAATACGTAACCCTAACCCTGCTCCACCAAATAACATAGGTGGTGTTGTATGACGCGAAAGATCTTTATGAACACCTGCTTCTATGGTGGTTTTGACCTTGGTTGGTTTTTTAGTACTGCCTGTTTCTAGGATATAAGCTTCTTTTCCATCGAGTGTTGAATTTTTTTCTAAAAACTCAGAAGGAAAGCCTCGCCCATTATCTTTTATTGTTAGCATAATATAATCAGGGTCTGAGTTATCGATGTGTATAGTTAGCTCTAGCTGTGGTTCTTTGCCATTTTCATAGTGTCCTAAAATGGCCTCATCTAGCAAATTTTTAACGATCTCCACAAAACTATCAATCATAAATTCGGATACTGGGGATTTTTGAATCTCAAGACGCTTAGATGTACTGAGCTCTCCTATATCAACAGCTTTATTTAGGGCGGCGTTTAGCATCGTCGTCCATAATTCTGTTCCAGCAATACCAGAACATGTATTTTCAAGCGCTTTTCTGTGTGATAAATGTTCGTCGTCATCTCCTGCTTTGTAGCTGGTGATGTAGGGCTCCAAATTAACGTGCAATGTGCTGGATATTGCAGCCTCGTTGGCTTGCAATGTTATTACATCAGGTAATGGATAAGTGGGATTGGGACTTGATTGCCCGGTTGCATAACCTTTATCTTCGTCAGCGGATTCTATTCTATGTTCATGCTCAGTAGGGTTCATAAATAGACCATAATTTTAGTGACCAGATATACACAGAGTACATTATTGCAACATACAATGTCACACTTATTCATAATAAGTGATTAGCAGATGTAAACTAACATCGGAGTTTGTTCGTCATTACTGAACAGGCGTGTTTCAAAGGCGATGAATACTACTATCCTATACGATTTTCTGCTAGTACTATTTTGACTGGATTGATTGTAAATTTTACGGAGTTTTTTATTGATGACGAATAGAACAGTGTTATGAGCGCACAGCATAAAGCATGACACATAGTCCTTGTTGATCTTGTTGTCGTGCAATGACTTGCTCTTGGCTAATAATTTCAAACTGATACTGATTGCATAATGCCTTAATATAATCAGGATGATGGCTAAAACGCGCGCTATTTTGCAGTTGCCAGTGAGAGGTTGCACTTATTTCATGGGTGAAAATAAAAATCCCCTTTTTTGTCAAATGGTTATGTACAACAGAAAATAGAGCGTCTAATTCACCTATATAGGGTAATACATCGGCTGCAACAGCCAGTTGATAACTATTTTTATCTTGTTGTAAAAACGTAATTAATTCTGTTTCAACGAGTTTATCGTAAATGCCTTTAGTTTCTGCTTGGGCTAACATTTTAGCGGAGATATCAACGCCGGTTAAGTCATTGCTTAATTCGCGTAATACGATGCCGCATAAGCCTGTGCCGCAGCCTAAATCAATAGTCTTGTTTAGATCATGGCAATCTAATTGATGCAATAGCCGTGCAATATGTTGTGGAAGTGCGTACTGTAAGGAGCGTTGCACATGTTGATCGTAATAAAGAGCGTAATTATTAAATAAATTACTGACATACGTTGGCGAGGCTGTTGGGCATTTTTCATGGCCTGTTAGGGCATGCAACATAAATTGACAGGCGTCGTCATTAGGATTCACAATAAGCGCGCGCTCTAAAAAGGCAATGGCTATTTCACGTTGTTCTAAGCGCATGTGAATGGCTGCTAGATTGTTCAATGTCGCAAAATGATTATCTTGCACTGTTAATATAGTTTCAAAGTGGTCAATTGCTTCTTGCAAATGCCCAAGCGCCATTTGAGCGACACCGGCATTGTATAAATACTCAATATTATGTGAGGCTGCCTTTAATAATACATCGTAGTGCATTAATGCATTCTCAAAGCGGTCATGATGAATAAAGGTAGCCGCTAAATTATTGCGCGCATCTTCATGATCATTATCAAATCCTAATGCTTTGGTAAAATAATCAATAGCAAGTTGACCTTGCTCGCGTTTTAGCGCGATTACGCCGAGGTTGGTTAGTGCTTCCACATGCTCCCCATTGCAGGCTAGGACGCTTTGAAATGCTTCTTCAGCTTGTTCTAATTGGTTGACCTCTAAACATAATACGCCTAAATAGAATTGTGCCTCAGTATGGTCGGGGTGCAGAGCAAGCACATTGTTAAATTGTGTTTTAGCGGCGTTGAGCTTGTTATGTTTAAGTAGCAGTAACCCTAAATTATAATGGGCTGTAATAAAATCAGGCTCCGCATGTAGAGCTAATCGATAGTGGTTCAGGGCTTGTTGAAAATTATCTTGTTGTGCATAGACCGTGGCTAAATTATTATGGGCTTGTGCGTAGTTCGGCTCCAGCGTTATTGCTTGCTGATAATGATAAATTGCCTTATCCAGTGTTTGTAATTTTTTATAAGCATTAGCGAGGTTATTGTGAAGATTCGCATCGTTGGGGTGCTGCTGTAGTGCCTGCTCTAAATAGATAATTGCCTTATGCATATCACCTAGTTGGGCATAAGCTAATCCTAAAAAACGTAGTGCATCTAAGTGATTGGGCGATAATATTAATAATTGTTCATAGCAACTGATTGCTTGTGGTAGTTGTTTAGTTTGTTGAAAACGATGCGCTTCAGCAAATAACGTTTTGATATCCGTTTTCATAGCGATTCTACTATTAACGTACGTAGTTGTTTGAGAGCAAGTGCTCGATGACTAATGGTATTTTTAAGATTTGTGGTTAGTTGTGCGGCTGTACAATGGTGCTCAGCAATATAAAAGACTGGATCATAACCAAAGCCATGTTCGCCTTGTCGCTCGTTGCTAATTTTCCCGACTAATTTGCCTGTCGCTACCAGTGGAGCAGGATCATCTGCGTGTTGAACCAAGGCTAGTGCGCAGTAAAAATATGCATTTCGATGCTCGTCGTCCACATCAGCAAGTGTTGTTAAAAGCAATTCGATGTTTTCGTTATCTGTAGCATCAGGGCCAGCAAAACGTGCTGAATAAATACCAGGCTGACCATGAAGTGCCTGAACGACTAAGCCAGAATCATCGGCCAGTGCTGGCATATTAGCAAGACGGCTTGCGTGGCGGGCTTTTATAATGGCATTTTCAATAAAACTCAAGCCTGTTTCTTCGGCTGATTCAATGTGTAAGGTATGTTGTGGAATGCATTGGATGGGAGACAGCATAGCCTTGAATTCGTTGATTTTACCAGTATTGTTTGTTGCTAAAAGTAATTGCTTCACAATATCATGGGTCACTTTTTTTGATAGTGACCCATGGTAGTTTTTTTTTATCCATTAAACCAGTGCTATTCATTATCTTAACTAAATTATAGTGCTGATTTTGATTTCTTCGCATCGGACGGCTTTGCATCAATGGTCTGCTCAGTGTCCAGCGCTTCGTTATGTCTTCTTGCATAGGGTTTTGCAAATAGGCCTTGTGAGTGGAGTGCTTGCGTTTCAAGCTCAGGCGGTATTTCTTCGATACCTTCCATAGCCACAGCTGTTATTTGGATGGTTTTTTCGACAGACTGTTTTATAACTACTAGTGCGTTACTTATGATATCGGGGTTTGTTTTTATCTGGCGTATTGACCTCATGGCTTCAATTGCCTGTCCTGGTGTCATTGGAGATGGATGCTCAGTGACATGCATTAAGAGTTTATTTTCTTCACCCAACTCAGTTACCGTTAGACAATGTTCAAGGCATACCCAAGAATTTTGATGGGGATAGAGTTTTTTGAATTGCATATTGAAGATAGGAGAGTGTTGTAAAAATAGTATTATTTCTGGATGGATACCTTTTGTTTTTAACATAGTGTCCAGCAATCTTATTTCGTAAGGATTTTTTTTGATGTGAACTTGCCCAACAGGTAATATGCTCATTTCAATGATGTCTAATAAGTGTTGGTATCCTAATAAAATGGTATTTTTAGTTAGATCGTTTAAATGATAAGGACGCTTGTCTTTTTCAATATTTACAGTTAAAAGCTCATATAAAGCAGCATATGCAAAATAGTTAAGGCGTGGATCTATTTGATGGTTTAAGCAGTGCAAGATCAATTGACAGCGGGCTATCTCTTGTTGTTTTCCTGCTTTTTTAAATGTTTCATTTAATCGTCCAGAAAGCAGTTGACCTAAAGCAATATTTGCAACTCTTTGTAGCAAAGGATGATGAAAATCTTGGAGTAGGTGCGCAATCGCTTGTTCATCGGCACCTACTATATCAAAAGACGCCATAAAGCCATGTGCTGCCAATAACCGGTAGCTTTCAGAAAGAAAATGCGTATCATCAAGTGGCTTGTCTTGGTGTATTTTTTTGGATAGTAGGGCCATCTGATGATTAATTGATTCTGTATCTAATGCATGGATTAGGTATTTTATATATGGATGAAAAAGTAATTCAAACAGGGCTATGTTGGCGGTTTTTTGTAATATTGGGTCTGTGAATTCTTGGAGTAAGCCCGCTAAGATTGGTTCTATAGTTGTTGCCCATGTTTTTTTTGCATGATCGATATTCGGCCCCTTTTCTGAAGAAGCGATCCATGCATCTACATCAAGATTTGATAGCTGTAACAGACTCATAAATAATCCATGGCACTCAAAGAGTCTGTTAGTGCTCGCCGATGGCTTTGAGTTTAATAGATATGGAGCGAGCTGCTCAACATCTTCTAGTATGGTTTCGTCTAGTTCTATTTTTGGATATGAGTTGAGACGTTTAGTTGTTTGTATCTGGGGCATATCCTGGGTTATATGAAGATAGGCTCTTTTTTCAACCTGGTTTTTAAATAAGTTAATTTGTTTGGAAAGCAAGGCAAACGCTTTATTTCTCTTTATATTTTCTAAAATAGATTCACTTACGGCTCTTCGTCCATAAAATCTTAAAAGTGAATAATTTGTAGTGAGAGCGTCAACCATTGTTGATGTGGCTATATCATCGAAGGCAAGTCCAACAATATTCATTTCGTAGAGGGTCTTGTTTGCTTGGAGTGCTTCACCAATGGTTCGTCCATGGTCTGCTGGAGTTGGATTTTCACGTAGACTAATAGATCCAAGGGTAGTGTTTGTTTTTAACGCTTCCATAATAGGCTTCAGAATGGAAAACTCATTTTTTCCGAGATCGAGTTCTGTAAGCGTGGTATTGGTTTTTAGTGCATCTCCAATGGATGTTACTGTTTTATTTTTAAGTTTGTTTGAGCTAAAATTCAAGTAACGTAATGCGGAGTTTTGTGCTAAAGCATCGCCAAACGCCTTTGCTGCTTTATCATCAATGTTGTTTGACGCAAGATTTAGCGATTGAAGCGTTTTATTGATTTTTATCGCTCGAGCTATTGAGGTGCCTGTAGTAATTTCATTTAGACTTAAATCAAGGCTGGTTAGAGTAGTATTTTTTTGCAATACCTTACCAAACGCAGCTGCAGTACGTGAGGTTAATACGTTATTTCGGAGGGTAAGTACTTTTAATGCATTATTACTTTTTAGTGCATTACAAATGGCCAGGCCTCCATCGGGGCCCAGTTCATTTGAATTAAGATACAGTTCTTCTAGAGTACAGTCGGTTTTTAATGCCTCAGCAATAGCTCGCTCACCGTCTGCTTTTAATTTGTTTCTGTTTAAGTTAAGTGATTTTAGTGTTGTATTGCCGGCTAGTGCTTCGCCAATGGCGTGGCCACAGGGGGTATCTAGCTCATTAACTTCAAGATTAAGTGTTGTTAGCGTATTATTTACTTTTAGTGCTTTGCAGAGCGCTAAACCGCCTATTTCGCCAAGACTACCCGTGCCAAAATTAAGTGAAAATAGTGATGAGTTAATTTTTAATGCGGCTCCAAGCTGCTCTCCTACTTGAGCATTTTTATTCATATTGTTATGACTAAGGTTAAGTGAGCCTAGTGTTTTATTAGACCTTAATGCTTTAGCAATATTAATTACCGCATCAGGGGTTAGATAGCAAGAACTCAGGTCTAAGTTCGTTATGCTGGTATTGTTTGTTAATGCTTCGCCAATGGCATTACCTCCTGCCCCTAAGCGTATGTTCCCTGAAAGATTTACCATTTCTAGAGTATTATTAACTTTTAATGCTTCGACAATTTTCTGCCCCGCCACGGCTCCAATGCTATTCGAAGCAAGATTTATTGTTTTCAGTGATGTGTTGACTTTTAATATCTCTGCAATTGCTGTTGCAGAGGTATCTATAAGATATGTCTGAGACAGATTAATAGAGCTGAGGGGATGAGTTTGCAGTATATGAATGATGGTTGTTGTGTCGATATCGGTAAGTGGAACCCCAGAAAGGTCAATTGATTGTAAGTTCGTGTTTGTTTCCATTGCTTTGGCAAGGTTTTGTATCATTCCTGCTTCAAATATATCTCGATTTAATTTAATAGAGGTGAGTAGAGGGTCATTATTACTTATTTTAGCTAGCAATGAATCAAATATTTTAGACATAGGAATGTGTCCCGTGTGAAAATTTAAAAAAATTTTTTATAATATCATATTGATTTTAATTTACACACAGATAGTAATAAAGTTAGCT
>CAZZGV010000029.1:0-7531 GCA_964654255.1 uncultured Legionella sp.
CCCAAAGATAAGCTAGCCATAACCACATTAGATATAACTTATGAACGACCTGGTACTATTGTACAATCAACAGGTATGAAGGCCTATTTAGCTGAAAAACGTGTATTGCTTATGGGTCAGACCAGGAGTATCTATGCACCAAACCGCGGTTAAAATACTCTTATTATTGTTCGTTAGCAAACTCAGTTTTGCTCTCTCAGACGATCAAACTCAAATCATGCAATTAAGCGCGGGCTCTGCTGATTTGAATCAGCAAACCCATCGTGGTGTATACATCGCTGATGTAAAGCTTGATCAAGGCACTACTCATATACGTGCTGCAAAGGCAGTGACCGTTGGAAACACCAAGAACCAACTTATCAAAGCAATTATTCAAGGCAACGAGGCCGCCCAAGCACATTACTGGACAACTACTGATGTGAAAAAACCACCTATGCATGCATTTGCTAACACTATCTATTATTATCCCATTCTGCATATGATTAAACTTGTAGGAAATGCGCGTGTAGAACAAGGCGATGATTCATTTTCAGCACCTCATATCACCTATGACACCATACACCATCGTGTTATATCAAAAAGCGATGGTCAAGGACCTACAACTATTATTATTCATCCAGGTAAAAACTCATGAGTGAACTCATAGCACGTGATTTAAAAAAATCATTTAAAGCCCGGACCGTTGTTGATGGTATTAGCATACGCATCAAACGTGGTGAGTGCGTAGGGTTACTAGGCCCAAATGGTGCCGGAAAAACCACCTGTTTTTATATGATTGTAGGTTTGCAATCATGTGATAAAGGTCAAATTTTTATTAATGATCAAGATATTACTAAAACCGCCATGCACCAACGTGCGCGAATAGGCATTGGCTATTTGCCCCAAGAAGCGTCAATTTTTCGCAAAATGTCTGTTAGCGATAATATTCTTTCGATTTTACAATTGCGGCAAGATCTTGATAATAAAGCGCGTCTTGAGAAATTAGAGAATCTATTACGTGAATTTAATATTTCACATTTGCGTAAAAATTTAGGGATGAGCTTGTCAGGTGGTGAACGACGACGTGTTGAAATAGCGCGCGCCCTTGCTATTGAACCCTCGTTTATATTACTTGATGAGCCTTTTGCAGGTGTCGACCCTATTTCCGTATTGGATATCAAAAAAATAATTTTGCATTTATGTGATAGAAATATTGGCGTCTTAATCACCGACCACAATGTTCGAGAAACATTAGATATTTGTGAACGGGCTTACATTGTTAATCAAGGAAAAATCCTTTGTGAAGGCCCTCCCTCAGAAATTTTAGCAAATCAACAAGTCCGTGCGGTTTATCTTGGTGAAGAGTTTTCGTTGTAAGGCTATAACATGGTACTGATTATCGACAATTATGACTCTTTTACCTACAACTTAGTACAATACTTTCAATGTCTTGGTCAACAAGTCGTCGTCTATGCACATGATCGTATAGACATCCCCTTGGTTTATGAATTAAACCCTGACTATCTGGTTATTTCTCCCGGTCCCAAAAGCCCTTTAGAAGCAGGAATTTCACTAGCAGCCATCAAACATTTTTATCAACATATACCTATTTTAGGTGTATGTTTAGGGCATCAATGTTTGGCTTATGCATTTGGTGCCAACATCATTGAGGCTCCTGAAATTATTCACGGAAAAACATCATCCATAATGCATAACAAACAAGGATTGTTTAGGGGACTACCTAACGCATTCCAAGCTACACGTTACCACTCTTTAGCAATTGATATACCAACCCTTCCAGATAGCTTTTCTATTGATGCATGGGCAAATGATACGATAATGGCCATTTCGCATCGTAAATACCCCGTATATGGTTTACAATTTCACCCCGAAGCAATTTTAACCGAGCATGGATTACAGCTCTTATCCCATTTTTTGCAAAATGAATATAAAAAAAATAATTGAAGAACTAATTGATAGCCAACCACTAAACACCCAGCAAATGCAGCAGGTCATACATAGCTGCATGACGGGAAAATTAGATGATGCGCAAATAGCTGCTTTTCTAGTCCTGATGCGAGCCAAAGGTGAAACTGTCGAAGAGCTAACTGCCGCAGCCACTATTATGCGGCAGTTAGCGCACCCCATAGATTTAGGCAATAATCTAGTAGATATTGTTGGTACTGGTGGTGATGGCAAAAATACATTTAATGTATCTACTATCAGTAGTTTTGTAGTAGCTGCTGCAGGGATCAACGTAGCAAAACATGGCAATCGAGCCTCCTCTAGTCAAAGTGGAAGCGCTGATCTCTTAGCAAACGCAGGTTTCATACTCAATTTATCTGACGCTGCACTACATGAATGCATGCAACAATGTAATATAACGTTTTTATTTGGTCCCCATTTTCATCAAGCGATGCAACACACCAAAAATGCTCGCCAACAGCTAGGCATACGTACCCTCTTTAATTTACTAGGGCCTCTGGTAAATCCTGCTAATGTGAAAAAACAAGTTGTTGGCGTTTTTTCACAACAGTGGCTCAAACCCATTGCAAATGTTCTTGCAAATTTAGGAAGCGAGCATGCCTTAGTTGTCCACTCACAAGATGGCCTTGATGAAATTAGCATTGCGGCATGTACTGATGTAGTGGAGTACTATGCAGGAGAATTTAAGCAATGGACCATTAATCCGAGCGATTATGGCTGCTCTCATCCTAATCTAGATGAGATTATTATTGAAACCCCCGCACAAAGTTTAGCAATAGCTGAAAAAGTGTTTTCAGGCGCCCCAGGGCCTGCGCGTGATATTGTATTATTGAATTCAGCAGCAGCAATATATTGTGCTGAACCATGCGGAAATTTTGCTAAAGCAGTGCAAAAAGCCGCTATCGCTATAGATAGTGGGTTAGCTGGCCAGCGTTTCAACCAATTGAAAATGCTAACTCAAACATTAGCACCAAAGGAACCCTAACATGCCAAGTATTCTTGACCGAATTGCAGCACATAAACAAATGGAAGTCAGTGAGGCAAAACTAAAGCGGCCGTTGGCGACGTTATCAACTACAGATGCGTTGCCAGTGCGTGATTTTATTGCTGCGTTACAAACAAAGAAACCAGCGATTATTGCAGAAATAAAACGTGCCTCCCCTAGTAAAGGTTTAATTCGTGCCGATTTTGATGTAGCAACCATTGCAAAAATATATGCTGATAACGGTGCATGTTGTTTATCTGTTCTCACCGACGTAGATTTTTTTCAAGGTGCGCCGCATTTTTTAGCAATTGCAAAACATCATTGCGATTTACCCGTACTCCGCAAAGATTTCATCGTTGATGAATATCAAATTTATGAAAGTCGCGCATTGGGAGCTGATTGCATTTTATTAATTGTAGCTATTCTGGATGATCAACAACTTCATGATTATTGCCAACTAGCCCAAGAGCTAAATATGGCGGTTCTTGTTGAAAGCCACACCCAAGACGAACTTGAACGAGCATTGCGATTACCAACACCTTTAATGGGGATCAATAACCGTAGCTTACACACGTTTACAACAGATATTCAGCGCAGCATCGAATTAATGCAGTACGTGCCTCAAGATAAGCTTGTTATAGCAGAAAGCGGTATTAACAGTCATAAAGACATTTTATTAATGCAAGACCAAGGCATTAACACCTTTCTCATCGGTGAAAGCTTGATTGCAGCAAATGATATAGGCAAGCAGTTACAATTATTTATCCAGGGTCAGTAGTACATAAAAAACATTATTTGTTTTGTTGTGCTAAATTAATCATAATGCCATGTTTTTTGTCAAAGAGAATGTATGACACATAATAGACTAACAAATGACCTTCTTGAAACGTTGGTTCATCATGCTGAGAGCAATCAAGATGGAGATACAGCTAACTATATTCCTGAGTTGGCTAATGTTAACAAAGAGTTAACGGCTATCGCTGTAACGCCACTGGGTGGGGAGACAATGATGTATAGCAATGCCCCATTGCAACCTGTCACCTTGCAAAGTACAGCAAAATTAATTCCACTTATTGGGCTTCTTGAAGAATTTGGGGAAGAAAAATTATTTGAATGGGTCAAAGTAGAACCGTCAGGTGATGAATTTGCATCCATAACACGCCTAGAGCAATTTGGACCTAAACCCTCCAACCCTATGTTAAATGCTGGCGCCATCACACTGTGCTCTCATATCCCTGGCGAAGGCGAACAACAATTTGCCTGGTTGGCGCGCTGGGTACAAACCTTATTTAACGAACGTTTAGGTATTAACCCTTTAGTGTTTGCCTCAGAAAAGCGCACAGGAAATCGCAATCGCTCTTTAGCATATTTATTGGATAGTCGACATAATTTAGGCAGTAATGTGCAAGACACATTAGATTTATATTTTTCACTATGCTCATACGAAGCAATTCTTCCCCAAATGCTTTATTTACCAACATTATTGGCAAATTCAGGAAAAGATCCTGTGAGCAACCAACAAATTATTTCAACAGAAACATGCAAAATTACACTGGCAATCATGGCGACATGTGGTCTCTATGATGAAACCGGAGCCCACATGGTGCATACAGGTATGCCTGCAAAAAGTGGTGTTTCAGGCTATACTGTCGCCGTTGTTCCTGGCAAAGCGGGCATTGTTGTTTTAAGCCCTCGTGTAAATATTAAAGGCAACAGCATTCGTGGCGAAATTATGCTGGAAGGACTATCAAAGGCTATGAACTGGCACTTTGCCTTACCTTAATTTTTTTCGATCAAATGCTGCTATTTAAATAATCACAACTTTTAAAAATAAGAATAAAAATATGATGAGTATAAGTTTGTTTGATTTGTTTTCAATTGGTATCGGGCCCTCAAGTTCACACACAGTAGGCCCGATGCTAGCTGCCAATGAATTTTTAAAATTAATAGACAAAAAAAATATAGTTAACCTTATCGCTCGAGTAAAAATAGAGCTTTATGGCTCCCTGGCCTTAACCGGCAAGGGACATGGCACCGACAAAGCTATTTTAAATGGTCTGGAAAACAAACATCCAGAAACCGTTGTGCCAGAAAGCATGATTCCTCGTATGCAAGAGATTCTTAAAACCCAAACACTCTGCCTCGGTGGGCAAAAAAATATCCCATTCCATGAGGAACAGGATTTTCTATTTTTACAAAAAGAACAATTACCAAAACATACCAATGGCTTGAGATTTACAGCATTTGACTCTCAAAACAACCCGCTATTAAGCCAAGTTTATTATTCAATTGGTGGTGGCTTTATCATTACTGAAGAAGAGGAAAAGAACGACTGCAAAAATGAACATGCTCTACCCTATCCATTCAGTACAGCAGAACAATTACTTAAGCATTGTGAAAAAAACAAGTTATCCATTGCCGAATTAATGATGGCAAATGAACTGACCTGGCGTGATAAAGCATCTATTCATGCTGGAATCATGAAACTAGCTACCGTAATGAATGATTGCATTGAAAATGGTTGCCACCACCCAGGTATTTTGCCCGGAGGCCTACACGTAAAAAGACGCGCACCTGATTTATATCAAAAATTAAATCAACAACAAGGTGTTGTTAGCGTATATGAACATTCAGATATCATGAACCGCTTAAACCTTTATGCTATGGCTGTTAATGAAGAAAATGCAGCTGGTGGACGCATTGTAACCGCCCCCACAAATGGCGCGGCTGGCATTATTCCTGCCGTACTCAAATATTGCCAAGAAGCACACGATAAAATGGATAAAGAAGATATCTTTACCTATTTCCTAACAGCCGCTGCAATTGGCATTTTATATAAAAAAGGCGCCTCTATTTCAGGTGCTGAAGTAGGCTGCCAAGGTGAGGTTGGCGTAGCTTCTTCAATGGCTGCCGCTGCTTTAACCGCTGTATTAGGTGGCACAGTAGCTCAAGTAGAAAATGCAGCTGAAATTGCAATGGAGCATCACTTAGGCATGACCTGTGACCCTGTTATGGGGTTGGTGCAAATTCCTTGTATCGAGCGCAATGCAATGGGCTCAGTAAAAGCAGTTAATGCGTCACGGATGGCGTTAATTGGCGATGGACAGCATCAAATTTCATTAGATAAAGTCATTAGAACAATGAAACAGACCGGCAAAGACATGCAAAGTATTTATAAAGAGACATCGCTGGGAGGATTGGCGGTTAATTTACCAGAATGCTAGTTTGATCAATACAGTATCAAATAACGGCAAGTATTCATGAAATGAACACTTGCCGAATTGTTATTAATCCAAAGAATCAATACCTAACAGCTTAGGATATTGATTAGGTTTCACCAGCCAAAAATGAGGATCAAATCGTTTCCATAACGTTTTCTTTTTCATCTGCACAGTTGTTTTCCCAACGCCTGCCGCGCTTTCAGATACACCAGATACTTGCGTATCCCAAAATACATTTTCGATGACTGAATTAGCAGCATAACTAAATGCACCACCTAAATTATCTAGGTGCACAATAGCTGGGTTCATAGAAATTTTTCCAGCATAATAAGCATTCGCAATATACGTACTATCAGTTTGACTAATTAATCCTGCAACTTCACTAACAGATACAATCGGATTGAGTTCAGAATAGTCAATATTCCCATCCGCATAAACATCTTTAATACGGCATTTTGAAGCAGTACCAATCAAGCCAGCAATACTTGAAGCTCCACCTGAGGGTAACGTTTCTTTGTTGACTAGGTTAACATGGCTTACGCTATAACTAATATCTGAATTAACAGCTTGGCCAACAAGACCACCGCTACCATCTGTACCTCCACGATGCATCAAAGTACCTTCGGTTGAAACATGATGAATCGTGCTATTGGTAAGCTCACCAACCAAACCGCCGGAATCATCTCCTGCGTCTAGTTGTATTCCACTAATATGAACATTAGCTATCGTTGAATTTTCTGCTTTCCCAGCTAATCCACCAACATTATTAGCGGGGAACCCAGTTAAGGAAACACCTTCAATAGTTAAATTTTTAATTTCTGCATCTCGAAGCGATGAGAACACACCAACATTTTTGGTTCCTGGAAGTTTGATCGCAGAAAGTGTGTAACCATCACCATCAAAACCACCTTTAAAAGGAGCATCATAAGTACCAATAGGTAAATAAGCACGCTCAGTAAAATCGAGATCAATTCCTAATCGATAATACTTAGTTGTAACTGTCGACTCTGCAGCTAAACTAGAAAATTGTTCATGATTACAAATTAAATAAGGGTTGGTCTTCTGACCATCACCACTTGTATAAGCGGCACCTGTGGATCCACCACACAATGGATGCGAGGACTTAGCAAATACAGCAGGGCAAGAAATTAACAACACAATTAACGAGAGCGCTTTTTTCTTCATTTATTTCATCCTTAAAATAAAACACAAGATAGATTTTTAACAATTACAGTGAAGCAAGAAAACATCAATATAACAACTAAAGTGCTATGAAGCCACACTCGTAAATGATATACCCTTGCTTTTAGATTTTATGCTGCTTACAAATTAGAACCAGGATAGGATTCTTTTATTAACC
>CAZZGV010000029.1:7541-13074 GCA_964654255.1 uncultured Legionella sp.
CACAACGCCAAAATTAAACTAGCTAAATAACAACAGGGCATCACCAATAAAGCATGTTGATAGCTACTAATACTATAAACGTGCACATTGTGCAGAACCATAGATTCAGAGCTACGGTGCAAAATAACCCCTACTAACGGTTGAAAAATAGCCCCACCCAACAACACCGACAAATTATTAAAGCCTGATGCAGTACCAACCAGATGCGCGGGGTTATTATCTTTTACTACAGCAAAACTAACCGTTTGCCCGCCAGCACCAAAACCTAACATCAACAAAACCCCATACATCCAACTAATAGGTACGTTTGGCATATAAAGTAAAATCAATGTAGCAACCAAACCAAACACCGAGCTGATTGCTAAGGCAAGGCGTCTGCTACAAAAACGATCACTAATCCAACCTAGCAAAGGACTGCCTATACCTATGCCTAACCAAATCATACTACATAAGCCAGATGCCACAACTACACTTACTTGGTATTTTTCTTGTAAAAAAGGCACACCCCATAATGCTGCAAATACCGCAATAGGAGTCCAAATAGCAAAGGCGTAAGCACCGGTTAACCATGTATAAGAACGGCTGCATACTTCAAGTAAACGCTGCCATTCATCTCGAAAACGCCGAGTTGGTGCTTCCTGGGTAGGCTGATGGGGATAATCACGAATACAACACCATAATAATAAGGCAAGCAAAAAACCTACAATAGCTAACATAAAGCTAGCCTGTCTCCAACCCACTCGTTCAATTAATGCGGCTAATGGAACCTCGCCAAACATAGCCCCAACTGAACTCATCGACTGTGCAACTCCTGCTAGAATGGCAAAATGCTGGAGAGGAAACCAACGAGAAACCAGCACAAGAACACCAATAAAGGAAAACGCTGAGCCAATCCCTATCAACATACGTCCCAATGACGCGGTCACAACACTATCGGTTGAGGCAAAGAAAAACGAACCAATAGCACATAATAATAATGCACAGGTCATCAGTTTACGTGGTCCATATCGATCAAACAACAAACCAGCGGGCAACTGCATAGGCGCGTACGCATAAAAATAAAACGCAGAAATGACACCAAACCCTTCAGCACTGACCTGAAATGTCTGCATCATAGGCGCAGCCATAACGCTAGGAGCAACTTGAAGAATAAATTCATATAAATAGAAGGAAGCCGCAAGAAAAAAAATAACGTATGCGCTTAATTTGCTGTGCTCTTGATTAGCTAAATGATACGTGCTCAATTTTTATCATCACATTTAAAAAAAATACATTACACCTCAATCGAATTTCGCTTGTCAATGGCTGCCGCATAAATTGCGCCAAATATTGCTACACGTTTCGCACCTGTAATACCCTTAAAATCTAAAGCATTATGTTTTAATGCTTGTTCAGCAAGCCAAGCGAACATCATTGCCTCCATAAAATCTGGATCAACACCCAACTCAGAAGAACTCACTACAGACAACGTTGGCAACTGCTTAGCCAAGGTATTCAATAAAATGATATTATGGACGCCACCACCACATATGACCAAACGCTTTAAAGGCAACGAACACTGCTGAATAGCAGCTGCAATTGTGGCTGCTGTAAACACTAATAAGGTCGCTTGGACGTCCTCAGGTAAAAAGGCAGGAGATAAATGTCCATTTAACCAGGCTGACGAAAAATATTCTTTCCCAAGACTCTTAGGCGCAGCAAGCTTAAAATATGGATCATCTAACAATGAGAACAACAATGTCTCAATCACCTTCCCCGTTGCAGACCATTTACCATCAGCATCGTAAGCATGCCCTAAGTGCTGTTGAATCCAATGATCTAACAAGCAATTCCCCGGGCCTATATCATACCCACTAACCTGGCCATCTTCTGTAAGGTAGGTAATATTTGCTATACCACCAATATTTACCACAGCTAATGGCAACTCTTGTGTTTTAAATACAGCTTGATGATAAATAGGCGCAAACGGCGCGCCTTGACCGCCTATTACCAGATCACGGGTTCTAAAATCAGCAACAACATGAATACCCGTTAACTCCGCAATGGTGTGTGCACAACCCAATTGAACCGTATAAGGAATTTCTGCTGTTGCATCATGACAAATAGTCTGGCCATGGCTGCCAATAGCTATCACTTCTTCTGCTGCTACGTTTGCCTTCGCTAATACAGCGTTTACCGCCAAAGCGAATTCACGACCTAATACTGTATTTAATTGGCTTAGAACAGCAGGCCCTGCGGCCTCATTCATTAATACCGCTTGCAAAAGTTGTTGCGCTTTATCACTGTAAGATAGAGTTATGCCAGCGATCAAAGTATGAGTGTCTACATCGACCAAAGCAGCATCAATTCCGTCCATACTTGTTCCAGACATTAATCCAATGAACAATCTCATCCGAAACTCCGTTGAATATTAAAACAACGATAAAAATTTTCTGTTGTTTGTTCAGCAACAGTAGCAACATCAACTTGCCGTAATTCACTGATCATTTCAGCCACATACGTGACTAATGCCGGATGATTTTGTTTACCTCGAAATGGCACTGGTGCTAAATATGGCGAGTCTGTTTCAATTAAAATGCGATCAAACGGTACTTTTTTTGCAACGTCCTGCAAAGCAGCTGCACTTTTAAACGTAACAATTCCAGAAAATGAAATATAAAAATTAAGATCAAGCGCTCGGCGTGCCACCTCCCAATCTTCAGAAAAGCAATGCATAACGCCACCAATTGTTGCCGCATTTTCCTCTTTCATCAACAATAACGTATCTTCTGCTGCTTGGCGTGTATGAATTATCAGCGGTTTTGAGGACGAGGTAGCAGCGCGAATATGTGTCCGAAAACGCTCGCGTTGTATATCTAGATCCACATCAGTTTCTGTACGATAATAATCAAGCCCTGTTTCCCCGATAGCAATGCATGCTGGATGACGTGCTAATACCTCGAGCTCTTCGACACCCAACTCCTTGCTAAGTACCGTATTCGGATGAATGCCCACTGAAATACTAATATGTTTATAGCTATCAGCTAGCTTATAAAGTGCTGGCAAATCACTAGGTTCAACACAAACACAGAGCATGTGTTCAACACCGAATGCATGTGCTGCATCGATAACATTTTGGATATTATTATCAAATTCACTCAAATCGAGCATATTTAAATGGCAATGGGAATCCACCAGTGGAGCTATTTTTGCATTTTGCATCATATTCCTAGAAAAACCGAGTATATACTGACCTGGATTTTAGCCAATTGTAAACAGCCTTTAAAAGAGCTTACATCGTGTCAGTGATTTGATTGGATTTTAACATGCCCGCTAAGTAGGTCTCTATTTTATTACAAAGGGAACGGCTATTTTCCCCGGTAAACTGTACCCCCATACCTGCTGGCTTATTGCCTTGGGCACCTTGAGGTGTAATCCAAACAACATTGCCTTCAATCAAAAAATGTTCGGCCTCATTTAATAATTGCACGGATAATTTGACCATTGCGCCTAGTTCATGCGGAGTTTTAGTGCGGATAAAAAGCCCGCCATCTTTAACAAAAGGCATGTAGGCAAGATATAGTTCATTTTCATTCTTAAAAATACAGGTTATTAGTTCCTGAGAGTCTGTCATCTTCTATCCTTGAGCATTCTATTTGCTTAAATAACCTAACAGCAGATTTTCTAATACCAATGTTTGATTCATGTTTATATTATGATTTATTTTTCGCGTGAGTACATTTATTTGCTCAAGTTGATTCAACAAAATTACAGGAGAAAGCAAATGAGCAAAATGAGAAATTGGTTCAATGCCCTTTTCCCTCATTAATTGATAGCGAATTGCTTGAGCGGTCACGAGATAAAGCAGCCATAATAGATCATCAAAAGCATAGTCCAACCAACGCGCGGCAATAGTACATAACGATGTTTTTTGCTCGATTATCTCACAAAGCTCCATCACAATCGTAGCACGTTTCTGAAATAAAATTCCACGTGACGAATCTTCCGGATAGTGCTCTCCAATAGTCAAGTAATCGATAGATTGGTTACTTGGAATATCAAAGCTATATTTTTGGCAACGACTCAAAATTGTTGCAGGAATACTACTAATTTGTTCAGCTATTAGAATAAAACCAGTATGTGATGGAGGCTCCTCAAGAATCTTCAATAACGCATTAGCAGCCGAGATATTCATTTTATCCGCAGGCTCTATCACAATAAAACGACGCGTCCCTCGTTGTGGTGTTTGGTAGCTATTTTGTTGAAGCTCACGAATTTGATCAACTCTAATCGCGCCACTGGCGCCCTCTGGACGAATATAGTTTATATCAGGATGGATACCCTGTTTAAGCAAATGACAAGCACGGCATTTGCCACAAGGAGGCGAGCCTGCCTCACAAATGAGCATAGCCACCAATCGATTAACAAATTGCAGTATCCTTGCATGCCGAGGGCCTATAAAAAGAAACGATTGCGGAACACGATTTTTTTGAACAAGTTGATTTATTTTAACCCACAGCGGAGTATGAGCATCTATTAAATCAAACATGATTGGCAAAGTAATTTTCAAGTGTCGTACAAATTAAATGTTGTACAACTGCCAATGGCTTACTAGCATCAATGATCGCCACATTAGGCATGGATTTAATATAATGGTGATAACTATTATATACGTTCGTAAAAAAATCTAATGATTCACGCTCAATGCGATCCGCCTTGCCACGCTTAAGGGCTCGCCTTAAACCTTGCTCAGGACTGATGTCTAAAAATATAATTAAATCGGGTTTTATATCTTTAACGCAAAACGTTGATAATCGAGCAATCATATCTAGATCAAGCTGACGACCACCACCTTGATAAGCCCAGGTAGATAACTCAAAGCGATCGCCAACCACCCAGCAACCTCGATGAAGTGCGGGACGAATAACTTGCTCTAGCAATTGCACTCTTGATGCATATAAAAGCAATAATTCTGTGCGAGCATCTAATGGCTCCAACGCAACGGTTTCTTTAATCAATTGACGTGCAGCTTCACCAACACGTGTTCCACCTGGTTCACGCGTTGTTATTAACTCCGATACGCGCCCAGCTAAAAAACGCTTAATCGTGTTGAGTGCTGTTGATTTACCAGCACCTTCAAGACCTTCAACTACGATAAAATGTCCTGCCTTAAGCGTCATTTAATAGTTCCTAATATAGTTCCAAACACATTTACCCTAAACTAACAACCCCTCTTCCCTATAGAAAGTAATCTAATGACGTTAGGGAGAAGGAGACTCTACTCGTTCCTTATCAAATTTTCTATAACGAGCAACCGCTTGCATTTGTTGCTCATACGTTACTGAGAAATAATGACTACCATCTCCAACCGCCACAAAATAAAGATAATCGGTTAGTTCAGGATGAGCTGCTGCATCAATCGCATCTTTACCCACCATAGCAATTGGTGTGGGAGGTAATCCACGATAACGATACGTGTTATATGGCGAATCAATATGCAGATCCTCTTTCGTCAATTTTCCTGTATAACTTGAACCCAACCCATAAATCACCG
>CAZZGV010000030.1:0-12825 GCA_964654255.1 uncultured Legionella sp.
CAATGCATAACATCATTTGTGTTGTGTAATTTATTGTTTCCATAAAATTACCAAACACGCATTCTGTAGGCACGTTATTAGCTCGATAAGGGATAGCAAAAGGTATGGACGAATTTGGTGATGGGCCATAATGTTCGTATAATTTGCGTCTTAGTGTTAGTGGTAACATATGTTGAAATTGAACAAACAGTAATAGCCATTGTTTTTTTAATGCAGGCTTGTGGTTTAAGATGTTAGGTAATTCGATGGATGTACCAGACAAATAATTTAATAACTCATCTTGAGTAATTGACGAAATTAATAGATTTTTGATCCAACTGGGCGCATGAATATCTTGTGTTGCTTGGCATAGGGATTTAATGTAAGTTTCCATAAGGTGTTGAATGATTGATTCGTCCATAATTGGGTCTGGGTTTTTGATATAGTCCAAAAAGGAGCTGTCATCATTGCTTAGCCATGTATATAAACTTACAGTTGTTTGAATTATTTCAGGCTCAATAGACATTGATTTTGTATCGTCATTGCTTGCTTCATCTATGATTTCATAGGTCAGGGTTTTTTTTATACCTAACAACGCATGTGCTTCATCAATCGCTACAACACCTTTTTCTCTTACTAGGGATAATAATTTACTTAACCATAGAAGCTGTTGTTCAATTTTTTTATTAACCCTAGTTTTTTGAGATAAATTTAATAGTTCTAGAAACTTAAGTTCAAGCGATTGCCATGTTGATTCTGTAGAAATAATGTATTGTTTTTCATGACGAACCGTTTCTATTGTTTCATATAATTCTTGTAAAGAAGCAGGATCATCTGCTGTTTCACGATCAACGTGTAAACAATAAGGTTGTTGGTTAAAACTCTTTAGTGATGTTGCTGCTAAATCAGAAAAATTAGTTCGCAAGGACATGCAAGGAACCAATATAATAGCCAAATTATCTCCGTTAGCAGTTTCATATGCCCATAAAGGAAGAATAATTTTAGTTTTTCCACCTCCCATGGCTAATTGAAGAACTTTCGATGTTGGGAGGGCTAACTGTTGAGGCTGATTAAAGATTGTTTTAATAAATTGTTGTTGTTCTGGGCGTAAAGCTAATTGATTTATATATTGAAAGATTGCCTCATGTTTTCGTTCTGTTTTTTCCTTGTTGAAAATAGCTTGAATCAAATGTTTTTTGGTCAGAGCAGTAGGCTCTGTTGTATCCCTTTTAAAAGCCTCTTCTATAATTGCAAGACGCTTTTGCCTATCGTTTAGTGCAAGCATTGTTTTTAGTGCGTGGGTTAGTTGAGCTATGTCACCAGGGAGAATTCCCATTATTTTGAGCGCATTGTCTTGTAATGTAGGATAGGCGTTTAATAATGTTTCAAGTGTCGGTGTAATGAGACGCTTACCTAATTCTGCAATATCTGCAGGTTGGCGGCGTTTTAGTATGGTTTCAATTGATTGTTTCGTTAGATGTAACGTCGTAGATAATAGATGTTTTTCGTCTCTAAAAGGATTGGTGGGATCCAGTTTTTGTTGTAGGCATATATCATCATATGCTTGTTGTTGTGCAACCAGAATGTCTTGTTGTAATGTTAAAAATGACACTTCTATATCAGCTATCGTTGTCTTTAAAGGAGCACCTGAATGTTGTGGTAGCGTTTTTAATTGTTCTACTATCAAATCTTGTCTTTCGGAAAATTGTTTTTGGATATCTAATTGTTTAGCATTTATTGCCTCAAAGAATGGGCTCAGTGCACAACAAGGTGTTTCTTCAGTAAGGCATTGTTGTTTAATGTTTAGTGTCTTTTGAGCCTGATCCGTTGATGTGATAACGGTATCTTCGCAAATAAAGGTTAGGGTGCGGGGCGCTGGAGTAGGGTAATTTTTAATTTTTTTAGCGATGTTCATGAGAATGGTAACGGTTTGACCCGCGAAATCTGGTTTATCAACAGTAAGAGGAAATGAACTTGGTGCATGCAAGGTTAACCACAATATTTCGCTTACCAATACAAAGACGATATTGGTTTTTTGTTCTCTGCTATTGCTACGTTTGTAAATACTAAGGTTTGTTTCACAAAAATGCTTTAAACTCTCTTTAATATTTTCATCATTTGAGCTGTGCGCTAATCTATAATATGTTGCAAAATGATATAGCAGGGTATTAGCATTCATATAGGGATGTAATGCGCTTAATGCTTCTGTTTGATCGCTATATGGTGTTGGCATATCAAAATATGCTCGTTGATCCTGATCAAGATATATCAAGTCGATATACCAATGTGAAATATCGAGAGAGACTTGTTGAGTCTTCATTCCATGAACGTGCGTTGTATGATAAGCAGTGTTAGGTGCGCTTGGAAAATGATTTAAATACGCTACACCGATAATACCGGGGAGGTATATATTATTATGGGAAGGGAACTCCCGGCGTTTAGCGGCAATGCAATATGATAGCAGCATTTTTTCTTCGGCAGGGTGCAGTCGAAGATGATGAGGTATATTATTAAGCAACTGATTGTAATCAGTATAAAAAGATTCAATATTTTGGGGTAAACAATCAATAAATTGTAATAATTTTTTTCGTTGACTCTCTTTGTGGTGCAGATTGTTTGATGGCTTAAGGTTATCACGTTGGGTTTCTGTGCTGTTCCAATTAGAACATTGTTTGTGAAGCTGAAGCATCTTGCTTAATGCAACTATTTGAACAGCGATAACACGTGAGCTTCTGATATTCGCTGCTTCTTCAGGTAGTTTTGTTATAATCCACCATAACAGCTCCATCTCATGAAATGTCCCTTGTATAACATAACGTCTTAGGCATTCTATTGCTTTTTTTGGACGATCTTGAGCTAAATATAAATAGGCCAAATAGAGCTCATCTTTAGGCGATGTTGCAATTGGTTCTTGGTCGTGGTCTGACAATTGAAACATGGTGTAACGTTCACTTTCAGCATACTCCCAGCCATAACCTCGCGATGCGTTATATTTTTGTGCAAGATAGTTTGAACGATCATGCACCCATAGGAAGTGAGTATACGCTTCGTGAGGAACAGGCTGTTCTTGTTTGTCTCTTAGAAGATAATAAGGTTGAATGGGTATGATTAAACAATCATTGCCAGTTTGGTTGTGTTTTAATCTTAAGCCTGAACCAAATTTGTCGCTCCTGCCGAGAACGGTATAACATTTGTCGCTTGTTTGGTGAGAGTTCGATTTTTCGTCAATAATTAGTTCCAAGCCATAACGTTCAAACTGCCAGCGTTTGCCTTGAGATGTGTCGAGTATTCTAATGAATTTTGAATCCTCAAAACTAGTAAAAGTATGAGGAATGTCCTTGGCGTTATCCAGGTTACATAGGACACGCTCTTCTAGCCTTCCTGCATAACAATGGTTTCCTTTTTGAGTATAAAGTATTTTTTGGTTATCAGTGGTTATTGCCATCCAATCATCATCAGCAGCTATCCATATTCTATATCCTACTTGTTCTAATAAAGCGGGAGGGTTTTCAAAGGCATAATGGCTAAGTGTAGATTCTTGTTGCATGTCTTTAGAGGGTGACGCATAGGTATACCAATGCTGATTATGTTGTTTTTGTAGAGTAAAATTATGTTGACCGGAGCTTAAGAGTACTCGATATGGTTGATTTTTTACTGACCAGTTATACACTTCATAGCGACATTCATTAATGATCACAGATTCTTTTGTTGCAATGACGGTGCATTGCTGCCCAAATAGTTCTCGAAACTCGGGTTTATCTTGAATAATTCGTGGTAAAAAACCCAGGAGTTTGCCATTTATTTTTACTAGGCGCTGTGATAAATCGATATCAATTTTATTTCCATATACATTAATATGTTCCTGAAGAAGTGAGTTTACAGAACGGACTGATTTTTCAGTTAAGCCGTCTATAGAAGACAGATAGCTGCTAGCTTTATCCAAAATATTCTGGTGAAACGCTTGATCTTTTTCAGTGACATCAGAAAAAAATAGAGTGCAAAACCAATAAGAGGAAATAAAACGTGTTTCCCACTCCTCAAAATTCTGTGGTTGTAAGTGTAAGAGAGCATCAAGACGCCAAAGGTGTAATTCTTTTAGTGCATTGTTATTTTCTTGAGGTAGTGCTTTTAAGCGTTGTTCTACGTTATCTACTATTTCTTGTTGCCATCGTCTTGCTTGTTTGAGCTCATTGTCTGTTAATGCAAGTAGATGGTGGTGTGCACTATCCAGGGCATAACCGCTTATCATGGCTGCTAATTTAAGAATAAAAAAAGCACCAATAGGATGAGTATCTTTGTTGTTATGCCATAACTCTATTAATATCGTCCAAATCGCACCTCCATTTCGAAGCGCAGAAAGAAGAGCCCCTGGTTGAAAGATAGATAAAACAATGTAGGATTCAAACTCGATCTGTGATAACCAGTTTGGATGATTTAAGAGCTCATTTAATATCGCAATTACTTGGCATTCGGAGCTAATACGTAGGTGGTAGAGCAGGTTGGTTAATTGATCTTCCGATGAACCAGCTGCTTGAATTAAAGGATATCTGTTTTCAGCAACGGCTATATTTTCTCGGTGCAATTTTTCAGGTACATAAAGTACTTCTTGTGAATTTGGATGATTATCATAGCTGCTTATTAATACATTGCTAATTTTTTGGGGAATATTTTCAGTAGGCTGCAATGCAGTTTTTGATATTGATTGGTCAAGTTCTAAATAGCATTGTTTAGTTGAAAGAATGCTATTTAATTTCAGCACTATTTTTTTCTTAATCAACGAATCTAGGTAACTATAATCTTGGGTGATGTCAATGTGTGAATTGGGCTTAATTGCAAAAGCAAGGTTACTATGCTCATTAACTAAGCATGCAATTGATTGAAGTCCGTGTGTAAAAAAAATCTCGAGTGTTACTTGAATTTGAAATACTTGGTTAAGCTTAGGAAGAGAGTTTTTTATTTTTTCTTGTTCATGTTGATTTAAATAACAATAATATAAAGGGTGTCCTCCAGGAAAATTAAAAAAATCCTGGACTGCTGTTATGAGTTCACTTGATGACAGTCGCTCATCACTGATTTTTTCCCAATGATCTTGTAGTACTTTTTTTTCGCACTCAGTAGTTTGATCTATTATTTTACAATAATACGCTAGAGGTGATAGCGTTGTCGTCTGCGTGGTGTAATGTTCGCGGATACGTTCCCACAAGCAATCTAATCTGGGATTAAATGTACTTAGAAATGGATTATGTGAAACTTTATGTATCCATTTGCCAATAAATGTTCCATACAGTGGAAAATTAGAAAGAGAAACCTCACCAAAATGAAAAATGTTATCCTGCCCTAAACGCTCAACAATACTGATCAAACTTAATATAATTATCACAGAACGTGGTGTGGGCGTGGGATTGTTAGTGCAATAGTGTTCTAATATAGCTAATAACATCGCTATTATTGATTGTTGTTGCTCAAGTTCAATTGGAGCCTTCTCAAACTGTATGGGGTTTTCTCTGTTTGTAAAATAAAAACAGAACTCTTCCAAACAGGTGACGTAGTTTGGTGTGTTCAAATAAGGTGTTTGGAGCCATTGATTAAATAAATGTAATACGTTATCAAATAATTTATTTTCAAGGTTGTTAAATGACATATTAACAAAACTTGGGGTTTCTTGATTTTTTGCAGATGTTAGCTTTAATAGGCATTGAAAACGTGGGTTAACAATGATTTGTTCTAGCTGTTTTGGTAAATGAGTATAAGGCGCTACTACACGGTAATTTGATTTGGGTTTGTTGTCCTTTAAAGCAGTCTTCCACTTCTTTACGTGAGCAATGATCCCTGTTGTCTCTTTTTCTGTTAATAACCAGCTCGCAACATTTTTTTTTAATTCGGGGTCAAGCATGCGCACCATATTTGCTAGACCACGTTTTAATATCACATTAACGCCAGGAAGAGATCTTGATACTGCGGTAGATGTAATTATTTTATTAAACGAATACAGCCTATACGCTAAAAGAAATTGGCGGTAATGCTCGTGTTCTGGAATAACGGCTTTAAGCCAGTGCTGTATTGCACGCCATGAACAGGTCCCACTGCGTTGAGGCGATGCTGGTTTTGATAGTTTGTCAGGAGACAGAGGCGTGGTCTTAAACCATTGTGGTGCAGAATGTAGAACTGGATATACATCCTCCGCGGTAACATGTTTATTGCTGATCTGCGGATAAATTTCGAAATTAAGTAGTGTTACCAAAAATTGTGAGATGTGCTGTTTCTTGATCGAGGTTGGGATATTAAAAGCATAAATGGGATAATGTTTTACTTTATCGGCTAATAGTGTCGATTCATGCGTATCATCTCTTGCGTTATACACACAAAAATAAGTGCCTGTTTTTTGAAGGCTTAGCCGATACAACAATGCATGCCCTGGGCATCCAGACCATCCTCCGTGAAAAAAAATATTACCTCGTTCTTCAAGTACATTCAGAATATTTTCAGCAATAATTTTTAGTTCATTTTCAATATGTGTTGGTGTTATGTTCTGTATTTTTTGAAATTTGGGGGGGATGAGCGTTTTTTGATATTCAATTCGTTGCATATTTGAAAGCTGTTCTTGCAGCATTAGCAAAAAATTTGGTTGTTCTTGAGACGGTGCATTGGCTAATGTTTGAATGCTCATATGCAGTGGATCTTGGGGTTCTAGCTCGCTTGTTAAATAGTTTAAAAAATCATCAAGATAACTGAGTAATTCTGAAACATTAGCGCCCTCTAAAGGTGTGTTGTTTATTTCACCGTCTAAAAAAACGTGCGCAAAATGCTTCATTTGCGACACATTGTCCATGGCTGGTTTTAGTTTTGGGCCAGAGTATGGCGCATATTTTAAATGTAATACGGGTTCTTTTGGAATAAGTTGTGTTCTGGCCGCTTTAATTTGCTCTAATTGGGGGCATTCAACAACAATCAGTTTGCCACGAAAACCAGAGTTTTCTTCCGGAGTGATTGATTTAATAATTTGATGATCTTTGTCTTTTAATGCGTCATCATTTTGTTGTTCAAAAAGGTCGTATTTGTAGCCTTGATTAAAGGGATTATTTTTTGTGTTTTTATAGTACTCTGGATTTCTGGTATCGAGTAATGCCATCGATGAGTCATAAAATTCTTGGAATGTACATGTCCACTGTTTGCCCCAGTGGGTCATATAAATCGTATCGTTATCGTACCCATGAATAACTGCTGCATGCTCATTTCTGGTTATTGGATCAATAAATTGAGTGGTTGGCTTTCCTCTAAGATCAATATTAGGATTACCTTTATCTACAATAAAACAAGCAAAAATGAGAAGTCCCTTGTTAATACTGTCGATAACTGTTGTTTTAAAAAGATCAAAATCATTCTGGAAATTAACGGTATGTGATGAATAGCCAATCTGCTCAATTATGTTGTTTACTTGGTTTATTTCGAGCAATTCACCTTGGATTGAGCCTTGTTTTTTAGCCAACTCTCGTATAGAAATAGTATGTTTTTTTTGTAAATGTAGTGGGTTGTTACGTTTATTGAGCGGGATAGCGTCGAATTTACGTGTATCAGCATAATACTTTTCTATAGTGGCAAGTATTGTAGGTTTACATATGTGGCCGGTTTGAGGGATAGGTGTAATATTTATTTTCACAACAGACATCGGATTAAACGAAATAAAAATATAAAAAATTATACCATATTATAATTTTTGTGATCTATTTGCGCAAATTATATTTTGTTGGTGGTGTGATGTGGGGTGGAGGATTAGCAATACTACTGCACTTCCTCTACCTGCCCCAGAATTGCACTTCATTGAAAGTGCGTTTGTTGGAACATCTCCAGTTCCTGATTATTTTCTGCGTCGTTGTTTCTAGGTGAGTAACCAAAAAATCCAATACTACCAACAATTGTTGCAGCAAGACCAGCGCCAGCAATTATTGCTGCGGTGGGCAGGGATAGAGCGGACGCACAAACAGCAACAATAGCAACTGTAACAGCAGTAATGCCCATACTAGCTATAAACAAACTGACAACTTGCATATTTAGCAAGCCTTGCTCAGGCGGAGTGTCTTCAGTCTGATCTTCATGTGTGAAATTTTGCTGACAATGATCGTGTTCAAAATTCTCTGCGTCTGGGGCCTGAATTTGATGATAGAACTCAAACAGTGGCATTTTTTTCATAATTTCATGATTACACTCAACTTCTAACTCAAATTTAGACCAGTTTTCATCGTATTTTTTTAAATATTGAAGAGACCGAGAGTCGTGGCAGCCCTTAGCTAATATATCTAAAGGTGATTCATCAAATTTATTTTTTTGATGCAATGCTTGGCTTATTGCCTCGTGAACTGCGGGGTTATTTTTCTCTAATAGTACATTTAATGCCTCTACTCGACCAAATCTAACAAACGAATGCAGCAAGTTATGCTGGTTTGGCACAGTTTTTTGTAAGATAAAGTTTGGTAACGCTTCCAAAGATAGTTCATTCAGACACATTTCAAACATTTCTTTATTTTTCATAGTGATGTGAAGAATGTTTTGGCCTAGTTCATCTAGCTTTAATAGTTCATGTTGCAATGTATTTGAATTTTTAACTTCTTGAAAACGCAGTCTAAATTTTTCTATATTAAATTCTCTACTTAAATGATTAAAATGATGAGCCATATATAAAAGTGGCGCTTCTTTTTCTAGATTTTCATTTGCGATGTAATTAATTTTTGGAGGCATACTATTTTCTCTGTTTGTCGATTGTTATTTTGAACATAGTGTAAAATAAATCGACCAAAAAGGAAAGCTGTTAGCTATGCCGGGCAAGATCATTTGTGATCATATGCTATTCTGGTTGATCTTGATTTGGAGCCAAGAAAAGGGATGCGGTTCGATTTTTAATTGAAATGCCGAACCAGATTGCGTTATTAACGCCCATAAAGAAAAAATTTGTTGTTGATTGTGCGAAATTCACGCATTCATAGTTTTACCCTGGTTGCCTACAGAGTCAGGTTATGTGCTCATGATGTTACTTAGCTGTTGCCGAGAGATGATATGTATGGCATTACTAAGCGATAAATGAGGCATAATATAAAGGTTTCTTGTTTATTTTTATTTCTTCTTTTGCATCCATTGGGCAAGCTCTTTTGCATAATAAGTAATAATAAAGTCAGCCCCAGCTCGATGAATAGCTGTGAGTATTTCTAATACTCCTTTTTCTTCATCTATCCAGCCTTTTTCTGCAGCAGCTTTTATCATGGCAAATTCTCCACTAGTATGGTACGCCGCTAGAGGAAGACTGGGGAATGCCTCTTTTACTCGATAAATAATATCAAGGTAGGTATGCGCTGGTTTGACCATGAGCATGTCTGCTCCTTCAGCTATATCTAACGCAGACTCTCGTAGTGCTTCGGATGCATTTGCATAATTCATTTGATAGGTGCGGCGATCGCCAAATTGGGGGGCGCCTTCTGCTGCTTGTCGAAAAGGTCCATACATCGAGGATGCATATTTAACTGAATAGCTTAAAATAGGGATATGCTGGTAATTGGCGTTATCCAATGCTGTTCTTATTGCTTGTACCATACCATCCATATTGCCGCTGGGTGCTATAATATCTGTTCCTGCTTTTGCATGGCTTACTGCTTGACGCGCTAATAATGATAATGTTTCATCATTATCTACACAGACGTCGCCAGCGCTTTTTTCTGAGTGAATAACACCACAGTGTCCATGGTCTGTATATTCACAGCAACATAGATCTGAGATAACTAGCATGCCAGGTGCTATTTTTTTGATAACGCGTATAGCGGTTTGCACGATACCATGGTCGGAATATGCGTCTGTACCTAATGCGTCTTTATGCTCAGGAATGCCAAATAAAATAATGCGTGTTATGCCTAATTCCAGTAGAGAGGTTATTTCATCCTCTAATTTATCAATGCTAAATTGAAAATGACCTGGCATTGATTCAATGGGGTTTTTAATGTTAGTGCCATGACGGATAAACAAAGGCAGTACAAGCTTGTTTACGTTTAACCATGTTTCTTGCACTAGTTCTCTAAGGTTTGCACTACCTCGCAAACGTCTAAGGCGTGTAGTCGGAAAAAGGCCGGTTTGAGATAGTTTATTTTCCACGAGTATTATTACCTTTATTTGATGTTACAGAAACGAAAAGCCATACTACCAATAACCACAGTATGGTATAGCAGCATGCATATAATAAAGCGGCATTTGGCTCAGACATCCAATTAAACAGATGATCAGTTATGTATAGTCGCAAATTACCCTTGGAGCCATCTGGGCGAGGCATATAAATTATCGCTTGAATTTTTAAAAACAAGATATGCAGCACATAAGCTGACATGGCGCTTATTCCAAAAACTTCAAAAGGTCGGGCCCATTTTTTGAAGGTTTTTATTTCAATTAGCCAATAGCACCACGCTAAAAGTAGCAGAGCAAAACCACCCGTCCATAATACATAAGAGCTTGTCCATAATGCTTTATTAATAGGAAACGATAAACCCCATAACCATCCTGCTAGTAATGCCAAAAACCCCGCAATCGTCATCCCAACTAGCTTTTTTTGGTGAGTATGGGTCGAAAGTAACCACGCCCCAGTTAGATTTCCCAATAATGTTGTGGCTATAGCGGGCAATGTGCTTAGCAATCCTTCAGGATCAAAAACTTGGCCATATAGATGAGCAGAAGAAAAAACAAATCTATCGAAATAAGCTGCAACATTTCCTTCTGGTGTTAAATCGTAGGGCCCAGGCAGAATTGTCATTATCAGCCAATAACCAATCATCAAGCTCAACATGATGATTGCTTGTGTGGAGATACGTGCAGTGAGAAATAGAACGGCTGCTATAAAATAACAAATGGCTATCCGTTGTAGCACACCAAATACGCGAAGGGTGCCGAAATCAAAATGATGTGGAAATGCATTAAGTAATAGCCCAATTGAAAATAAAATCACAGTGCGTTTTAAAATGGCAGGAAATAATTGTTTGAATGTAAGGTGCTTAGATTGTGCTTTAGTTAATGTGAACGCTAATGAAACGCCTACAATAAAAATAAAAAATGGAAATACAAAATCAGCTAACGTCGAGCCATTCCATTCAGAATGATCCAACCATGGATAGGGTGTTTGATTACCAGGGCTGTTAACTACGATCATTAATGCAACGGTGATTCCGCGAAAGACATCAAGTGATAATAATCTGGTGTGTTTTATAGGTGCCAAAAGCTCATTCCTAGTTATTATGATGAAATCGCAATAATTTAATTCAAACTGTGTTAAATGTAGTTATTTAATACGTGCAATATAGATTACAGATTATATACCAATAAAAGCTGTGTTAGAATGCTATAACCAACACCAACTCTGCCCATCAATGCTGGAAAGTGATCGTTTAATCAGTATGCAATCAGTTGCATCTGAAGATGTCTTGGATAGGGCTATACGTCCATTGAGCCTTGATGAATATATTGGTCAAGATGAAGTTCGATCGCAAATGCGAATTTTTATTGACGCTGCGATTAAACGGCAAGATGCTCTTGACCACGTACTTATTTTTGGTCCACCTGGTCTTGGAAAAACAACATTAGCCAATATTATTGCCCATGAAATGGGTGTAAATTTACGCCAAACGTCAGGGCCCGTGCTAGAAAGAGCAGGCGATATTGCTGCTATTCTTACTAACCTTCAAGAAAATGACGTACTGTTTATCGATGAAATTCATCGCCTTAGCCCTGTGATTGAGGAAATTTTATATCCTGCTATGGAAGATTATAAGTTGGATATTATGATCGGCGAAGGTCCTGCTGCCCGCTCTATAAAATTGGAGTTGCCGCCGTTCACATTAGTGGGCGCAACAACACGTGCAGGTTCTTTAACATCGCCATTACGCGATCGTTTTGGAATTGTGCAACGCTTAGAATTTTATTCTGTTGAAGCGTTAACTCACATTGTTACGCGTTCAGCAAAATTACTACATGTAACGACTGACGGTGAAGGAGCGAAAGAAATTGCTCTACGGTCTCGTGGAACGCCTCGAATTGCAAATCGTTTGTTACGCCGTGTGCGTGATTATGCTGAAGTGAAAGGCAGTGGTGTTATTACGGAGGAAATAGCTCATCTCGCGTTAGAAATGTTGCGCGTGGATCGGCATGGTTTTGATATTATGGATAGAAAATTACTGCTTGCCATTCTGGAGCGGTTTGATGGTGGGCCTGTGGGTCTAGATAGTATGGCCGCAGCTATTGGTGAAGAAAAAGGAACAATTGAAGATGTGCTTGAACCTTATCTAATTCAGCAAGGTTTTTTAATGCGAACATCTAGAGGGCGTGTAGCCACCCAATTAGCTTACCAACATTTTGGCAAAGTTATGGTTCAAAGTGATTAGAGCATGAGCGATCAATGTGAGCATAGCTTTAGCTATAGAGTTTATATTGAAGATACCGACCAAATGGGGATTGTGTATCACGCTAATTTTTTACGATTTTTTGAGCGAGCTCGTACCGAGTTATTACGAGAAAAAGGATTGTCTTTGACTACGATGGCGACATATGGTACACATTTCGCCATTCACGATATCCATATCCGGTATATATTGCCGGCCCGATTAGATGATGTTTTAGTTATCAAGACGCATTACGAACGAAACAAGGCATGCAGCCTTTTGTTTAAGCAACGAATGTACAATCAATTGGACCACATGTTAAGTGAAGTGATGGTTCATGTGGTTTGTGTTGATAAAAATTTAAAGCCCAAGCGTTTGCTTGGGGATTGGTTAAGATAAAGGAGACACTGTGGCTAATCATATGAGCATTTTAAGTTATTTTTTCCAG
>CAZZGV010000031.1:0-2866 GCA_964654255.1 uncultured Legionella sp.
GGATATTTTATCAATTCGTTGGTTAGAGAAGTTTTTGAAAACTGATTTTCAAGGATTGGTGGTATTTATTTCGCATGATATTGAATTTATTAATAATGCCTGTGATGCTATTCTTGATATCGATTATGGTGAGGTCAGAAAATACTCTGGAAATTATCAAAAATTTTTAGAGGAAAAAAAATTAATTGACGAACAAAAACGTGTTGAAAAGAAAAGTGCCGAAGAAAAAGTAGCGCGTATGCAAAAATTTGTTGAGCGTTTTGGGGCAAAGGCATCGAAAGCCTCCCAAGCTAGGTCACGCGTTAAAATGATTGAAAAAATTGAAATACCTGATGTGATTAATTCATCACGCATTGCTCCACACTTTAAATTTGTTCCTAAACGACCCTCTGGGAAACAAGTTTGTTTGGTTCGTGATTTGAAAAAATCCTTCCAAGACAAATTGTTGTTTGAGCACCTTAATTTTGAAATACAACGTGGTGATAAAATTGCTATTTTGGGTGTTAATGGTAAGGGAAAATCAACACTTCTTAAAGTGTTAATGGATGTGCTGGAAAAAGATGAGGGAACTGTAACCTGGGGTAGCGAGGTTCGGATTAGTTATTTCTCACAGGACCATCATGATTTATTAAATAAATCAAACACCGTATTTAAGTGGTTAAATGAGCATGCTGCAGGTTGCACTGAGCAGCAGGTTCGCCAGGTTCTTGGTCAAATGTTATTTAAAAAAGATGATGTGGAGAAAGATATTTTATCCATCAGTGGGGGAGAGGCTGCGCGCTTATTGTTAGGAAAAGTGATTCTTGAGTCACCTAATGTTTTAATTCTCGATGAGCCTACCAACCATTTGGATGTTGAAACCATTGAGGCTTTGGCTGATGCATTGGCAGCTTATACTGGCACACTTATTGTTGTAAGCCATAATCGTTATTTTGTAGAGCGATTTGCAGAAAAAATATGTTATTTTTCTCAAGAGAAAGGAATTCAGTTTATGAAGGGCACTTATCATGAATTTGTAGCCAAAGGATTATTAGTTTAATGGTGTTTCCCCCCTCTTTGCTAATATTGACACCAGAGAGAGCAAGAAGTAATATTTGTGAACTTTTTTGTTGTAAGGGTATTCGCTATGTTTTTCGTTCCTTTTGTTCCTACTGCTAGTGCTGCGCTTGTTGGCATAGGCGTGGGCACAGCAACGTTAGTTGCAGGCTATGCCTTTAGTTCACTTATTACGCAAATGATAAAAGGCGCAATCTATGGAGCATTAGGTGCACTAGCATTATCTGTATTTGGATTTAGCCTTTCGACAGTCCTTACGGCAGCGGCTGTTGGTGCGTTAGTTGGCGTTGCTGTTCTTGCGCCTCTTTCCTTTATATCAGGTCTAAGCTGGATATTTCCAAGTAACAATAGTCAAGATAGTGGTGAGGATGATGAGCTAGGCGCTGGCATGGCTATTGCGGGCTTTTCTTTACGAATAGGGATTATATTTGCTTCAAGTGTTGTGGTATCAACAACACTACTTTTGGGTGTGATGCCTGCTGCAGCAATTGCAGCAGGAGCGTTTGTTACTGAGCTTGCTGTTGATGCGGGAAAAAGCGTATTAGGATTGAGTTCATAACCTGGTATTTAGTGCTACATTAGAAAATAATATTAAGCAGATCTGGTGGGTTGAAGCCGTGCTCTAGCCTATCACTCTGTTGTACCTAACTGATTGTTTATAACTCCGAGGCTCCCATGGCAATATGGTTTAAGCAATTCACAATAGATGCGTTAAATAAACGTAGTCAAAATACACTAGCGGATTTTTTGGGTATTAAATTTACGGAGATTGGGGAGGATTTTCTGACCGCAACTATGCCTGCTAATGAGCGAACAAAACAGCCTTTAGGTATTGTGCATGGTGGAGCAAATGTTGTTTTGGCGGAAACTATTGCTAGTACAGGGGCAAATTGCGTGATTGATCTAAAAAACTATTATTGCGTTGGTTTGGAAATTAATGCTAATCATATTAGGCCTGTAACTGATGGATTAGTAAAGGGAATTGCACGCCCAGTACATTTAGGGCGTACAACCCAAATTTGGCAGATTGACTTGTATAATGCAGCAGGCAAACAAACCTGTGTTTCGCGCATGACAGCTGCTGTTGTTGCTCGGTAGAGTGCAGGATACTTAGCAGGCTGGTATGGGTTGGTTCTCGAGATGTTGTGGTTCAGTTAAATGGGCGATAGCTGCATCTAAGCAGCGGTTGATAGTTGTATCCATGGGCGAGCGTTTAAATAATCCATAGCTGGTTAACGCGGCAGCTCCTAGAGCAATTGTTGCTGCTGGAGCTACTCCGATGGGCACTATAGCCAAAAAAAAGACTGTGGCTATTGCGGCGACGCAGACACTTAATAGCGCCTTGGCAATGTTTGTAGCAACTATTAATGGGTATAGCTCTGATTGACAGTTGTTAATTGCTTGTAATTTTTCTTCATGCGGGATGCCTGAGTTAAGACGTTGTATCATTATATTTACACTGTTAATCACTGCGTTGATGCGAAGTTTTATGTTTAAGAGATCGTTAGGTGGTAGGTGGTTATTTAGAGAGATTTCATTGTGTAATTGTGTATGCAAGTCTATTAGACTAGCATGGAATTTTGTGTGATGAGCCTGTGTATCAATGCTGAATTTTAATCTAGATAATGCTTTGATTAGAAGCAGTTCAACAATGGCTGGATGATTTTGTTGACAGGCGGTGTAGAGTGGTGTGCAACCATCTGCTGAGGCTTTATTGGTGTCGATACTATCTTCAGCTAGTAATGCGTTAACGATGTTGACATAGCCTTTATAGCAGGCGACATCAAGTGGTGTGTAACCCTCTACTGTG
>CAZZGV010000031.1:2966-4254 GCA_964654255.1 uncultured Legionella sp.
GCTTGATTAATATCAATACCATTTTGAGCTAGCAATGCGTTAACGATGTCGGTGTGGTCATTTTGGCAGGCGACATAAAGTGGTGTGTAACCCTCTACTGTGGCTTGATTAATATCAATACCATTTTGAGCTAGCAATGCGTTAACGATGTCGGTGTAGCCATTTTGGCAGGCGATATAAAGTGGTGTGCCACCATTTTTTGTGGCTTTATGGATATCAATACCATCTTTAGGTAGCAATGCGTTAACGGTCTTGGTATGCCCATTTTGGCAGGCAATCAATAGCGCGCTAGCACCGTAACTATCATAAGCTGATATATTGGGCTCCTCTAAGTCAAGGTTAAGCTCAGGGCATGGTGTTTTGCTAAGAACAGTAATATTGACAACGAGATTTTCATTGTTGGTGAATGCATTAAAAACGCTATTCGTAAAATTTTGATGGTTGTTAGCAGAATAGGTGTTATTGGTTTTTGTGAGTGTGATTTCTTGTAAGTTATTGCTATCAAGACATAGCCATGGATGGTCATGATTGTTTTGATTGAATTTTACGCAAATGGTGTGATTATATGATGATATTATAATTGGGGTGTTTGGCGCGTTATGTAATCGTAATGCCTGCTCTAGTCGTTCAATAAAAACACTAAATGATTTTTTGGTGAAAGTGCTGCAGATGTTAAATATAAGCGATATCGTGTCATTGTTTTGTTTTAATGGGCTAGTGAAGGGGTAGATTTTATGCAAATCGTCTTGATTGACTCTTTCAGCAAACAAATCAATAAAATTGCCGGGGTTTAAATACAGGCTAACCCCATCAAAAAAGGCGGTTATTTCGAGACGTCTTTGTTCGTTTTCATTTAGTAATTGTTTTTGTCGGACTTTGGTTTTTGCAGATTCAATGTTGCGAATCAACTCATCAAAAGTTGCATTAGTTTCGGCTTCAATTAATGCCAATCTGGCCCAGAATTCACCTTCGTCGTCAGCCAGTATTGCTTGAGCATACATGCACGCAAAGCCCCGGCACAAGCCACCTTTTATTGAGTTGTAGTTGAGTTGGTTACCAAGTTTTATTAATTGAGTATGTGTTATCTTCATGTTAATAAATTACCATTTATGGGTGTTCCTTAGTAATAGCGATTGATAATGGTTTTTTTATTGAATTATACCTGATGGCAGGTCTGTTTTTTGCTTTATAAAGATAGAATATACCTGAATAAAAATAGTTCCAGAGCAAAATAAAAAGAAGGAATTTTTAATTTTTCGCGAAAATCGAGAGGAAAATGATTGTTGCT
>CAZZGV010000031.1:4264-12440 GCA_964654255.1 uncultured Legionella sp.
ACCTGAAAGATCAAAAAAAAACAAACCAAAGGCTGTTTTTTTGAATAGATCTCGCTGGTTTTTATTAGGGTTGGGATCGATTGTATGTAGATGTTAAAGACGTAGTTGATGTGTTTAGTGTGTTATTAATATTTCCTTAATAAAAGTTGGTTATAATTTGCGCACATGGTGGATGTGTTAATTAATTTTAAGGAAAATAATATGTTAAAGACATGTGTGGTAGGAGTATTTGCTTTTGGTTTAGTAAGTTCACCGGTTTATGCAGGAAAATCAATTAAACTCAACTCTAAAGAATCCAAATCTTTAACAAATCATACCCCTTGGACATTAAATGCCACCTGTAATATTCAAGGCACGAAAACTAAAAGTAAAATTTTGGTGAGTGTTTCGGAGAACAATTGCAAGGTTAATGGAAAAAAACTATCTAAAGGCCAAGCCACGTCAGTTACTGTAAAAAATAATGAGACTATCTCTGTAAGCGCTGAGCCCGGAACAACGGTTCATTTGGTTAATATGGGAACCGATTCGGTTGAAGCTATATGTGTCTAATTTGTTTCTTTAAGCCCCATGATTTGTTGCGAAAAGAAATAGATTTTATTGATAATTGCCTTAGATCTTGGAGCTAGGGCAATTTGCTAAGATATCTTAACCAATTTTAACAGTCATCTTTTATCTTGATAAATCAATATCGTTGCCCTTAAGTGAAAGGTAGCGCAAAATATTCAAATATCCCATTTTTATAGCGCGATGATGATTACTGCCTATTTAAGTAAAAATAATTTTTTACCTGAGGTCATTACTCAAAATAATCAAGCACTGATTCAAAAGGCTAGTTGGGTTGATCTGTTGCATCCCACTAGAGATGAAGAAACGTTAATTGAACGCTTATTAGATGTTGATATTCGTACACGCGAAGAAATGCAGGGTATTGAACCTTCCAGTCGTCTTTACAAGGAAAATGATACGGTTTTTTTGACGGCTACGATGATCGCTAAGTCAGACTCATCTGAACCCAAAAGCGATGCTATAACTTTGATTCTTAAAGATGACAAAATGATAACGGTCCGATATATCGAGCCCCAGGCGTTTTCATTGTTTATTTCACAATTGCCAAAGCTTGCTCATGAGTGTCATCATGCAACTTACTTGGTTATTGCATTGCTAGAGGCAACTATTGATCGTTTAGCTGATATATCCGAGCGCGTAGGGCGAAGTTTAGATGATTATTCACAAACCATTTTTCGGACCCAAACCTCTGAAAAAATTAAACTAGATTATAAGCAACTTTTGCAAGAATTGGGTTCTAACGGTGATTTGAATGCTAAGGCATGGGAAAGTTTAGTGAGCTTTAACCGATTAAATAGTTTTTTTGGTCAAGCGATCGCGTCAAAATTTGATGAAGATATGCAATCCAAATTAGCCACTCTATCAAAAGATATTATTGCGCTAAGGGATCAAGTTAAATTCCTTACAGCGAAAGTTAATTTTTTACTGGATGCGACATTGGGGATGGTAAATATAGAACAAAATAATATTATTAAAATTTTCTCTATTGCTGCTGTTATTTTTCTTCCTCCTACACTGATTGCGAGTATATATGGTATGAATTTTGTAGCTATTCCTGAATTGAGCTGGGGGTTTGGTTATCCTTTTTCAATTTGTTTAATGTTGTTATCCGGTTGGTTGCCGTATAAATATTTTAAAGTAAAAAAATGGTTGTAGTAGGGGCGGGTTTAAATTGTCCATGTGGTTCTCAGGAGACATACCTTGCCTGTTGTGGCTTATATATTGAAAACACATGTCCTGCTCCATCCCCAGAAATGCTGATGCGATCACGTTATACAGCGTATAGTCTGGCAAAGATTGATTACATAAAAAAAACGATGTTTGGTAAACCGCTAAATGGGTTTGATGAGGATGCAGCTAAGCATTGGGCTAGGAGTGTGGTTTGGATTGGCTTGCGAATTATTAATGCTCCTACTGCATCAGCTGATATAGGTTACGTAGAATTTATTGCTCAGCTTATGCAAGGTGGGCAGATAAAATTTATTCATGAAATAAGTGAGTTTCACTGCTGCCAAGGGATGTGGTTTTATGTTGATGGTGTTCAAAAGCAAATAAACACTATCAGTGTGGCACGAAATACGTCTTGCCCGTGCGGGAGCCATAAAAAATTTAAAAATTGTCATGCAAAACAAAAATAGTAAGACTAGCAATAGTGTTCTATAGTTATTAAAAATCACGGATTGAATCAATGCATACCCAAACGTTCCATGATACCCAAACCAAGAAATGGTCGATGTTATTAATTTATAACATCTATCGGCTTGCAAATATTGGTTTATTATTTGGATTATTTTGGGTTGATGCGTTTAACCGAGTCGATGCTACCCGTTATTGTGGTGGGCTTTTTTTCTATTTAGTGTTTGGCCTGGTATTTCTTTATCTTTGTTACAAACACTCCCCTAAATTTAATCAACAAGTTCTCATATCCGGCACGGTCGATGCGATTGTTGTTGTACTGTTTATTCACTTTCTTGGTTATATGCAATCTGGGTTAGGGGTCTTATTGAATGTCTTGATTGCTATGTTAAGTATTCTGGTGCCTGGCCGTCGGGCAATATTTTTTGCCTCCGTTGCCAGCTGTATGTTGCTTGGGATTAGTATTTTTCAATATGAGTATGATACTCCTCAGTCGATAAATACGTTTTTTTCAACAGGGATCTACGGCGCGGGTTTTTTTGCTACAGCATTAACCGCTTGGTATTTTTCAAACTGGGTGCGAATGAGTGAAAACTTAGCAAAAGACCGCGGTAGAGAGTTAAAGAGTATGCAGCAGCTCAACGAATATATAGTAGAGCGCTTACAATATGGTGTTATTTATGTAGATTCAGATTTACGTATAAAAGTAATTAACACAGCTGCTCTACAATTTTTTAATCGTGAAAAACAGAAAACTGATGTAACATTGCGAGAGTTTTCTACACCGCTTTATCAAAAATACACGCAATTTTTAGCTAAAAAAAAGCAAGATGGGCTTGCTGCGCACACCATACTTGACCGACCTTATTTACAAGTGCATTTTTTTGCAGCATCTCTGACATTGCAACCAGCGGTTCTAATTATATTGGATGATATGGCTGTTATTGCCCAACAAGTGCAACAATTAAAATTAGCATCATTAGGGCGTTTTTCAGCAAGTATTGCTCATGAGTTACGCAATCCATTAGGTGTCATATCGCATGCTGTGCAGTTGTTGGGTGAGGGACGTCATAGCAAAGAAGATATAAGATTACATCAATTGATTCTTAATAATAGTAATCGTATGAATGCGGTAATTCAAAATGTTTTACATGTATCCAGACGTCAGCAGGCAAAGCCCCAAACAATTAGACTCACGCCTTTTTTAAATCAATTTAAGCATGAATTTTGTTTGATTAACCAATGTGAAATTTCGCTTGTCATTCCACAAAATAAAAAGAAAACCGTTGTGTTTGATAAAAGCCAATTGGAGCAGGTATTAGTTATACTTTGCGACAATGCAATGCAGCACGGCCGTGGGGATGATGGGGCAGTTGCTATCACAATTTCATTAAAGCATGAAAAACATCGCTTGATTTTATTACTTTGCGATACAGGGCCTGGGATTCCTGAGGAGTTACGCAGTAATGTATTTGAGCCATTTTTTAGTACAGGTAAATCTGGTAATGGAATGGGTTTGTTTATTGCTAAAGACTTATGCGAGATCAATCAAGCGCGGTTAAATTTGGCCGATGAAGGACCAGGTTGTTGTTTCAGTATTATTTTTAATCAAACTCATGAGATTCAGTTATGAATAAGACGAAAGTACTCATCATTGACGATGAGCCTGATATTCGAGAATTATTGTTGTTAACGCTGACTCGCATGGGATTGTTATGTGACGCGGTGGCAACGTTTAAAGATGGACTTGAGTCGATTAGTAAAAGTGACTATTTTTTGGTTTTAACAGATTTACGTTTGCCCGATGGGGATGGGTATGATGTTGTTCAATACATTCAAAAAAACAAACCACAAATTCCAGTCGCAGTTATTACTGCTTATGGTAGTGTGGAAAGTGCTGTTAATACCTTAAAAGCTGGTGCATTTGATTATGTTTCTAAACCGGTTAACCTTGGAATGCTCAAGGCATTAGTGAATACAGCCTTATGTATGCATGAGCAAATGCCTAAACCACAAGACGGTTTGTTGCTTGGTGAAAGTGCGGGGATTCAAGAGTTACGAAATAATATTAATAAGTTAGCACGTAGCCAAGCACCGGTTTACATCCATGGGCAATCAGGGGTAGGGAAGGAATTGGTTGCACGCTTGATTCATGCCAGTGGGCCGCGAGGCGATAAGCCATTTGTGCCGGTTAATTGTGGTGCAATCCCCAGCGAACTCATGGAGTCAGAATTTTTTGGGCATAAAAAAGGTAGTTTTACCGGGGCGTTTTCTGATAAACAAGGTTTATTTGTTGCAGCTCAAGGGGGTACTCTTTTTCTTGATGAAATTGCAGAGTTACCGTTGGCTATGCAAGTAAAATTATTGCGTGCTATTCAAGAAAAAGCGGTAAAACCGGTAGGAGAATGGAGCGAAATCCCTGTGGATGTTCGTATTCTTAGTGCTAGTAATAAAAATTTATTAGATGAGATAGCAGCTGGGAGGTTTAGAGAAGAGCTATATTATCGTATTAATGTTATTGAGTTACGTGTTCCAACCTTACAAGAGCGTGTTGCTGATATTCCAATACTAGCGCAGAACATATTACAAAAATTGGCCAAAGAACAACAACGTGATGGTGTGAAATTACCAATATCATGTATTGAAGCGCTTCAAGCGTATTCTTTTCCAGGTAATGTAAGAGAGCTTGAAAATATTCTAGAGCGAGCTATGGCAATGGCTAATGGCGATACAATAGAGGTTGCAGATTTGCATTTGCCGCAAGTTGAGTCGCAACTAGTTACTAAACCCGGTGAGATGAATTTCCACCTTGATAGCAGTTTGCAAGAGCATGAAAAAGATTTAATTTTAGGCGCGCTTGAAAAAACCAAGTGGAATCGAACCGCAGCAGCGCGTTTGTTAGGGATTAGCTTTAGGACGTTGCGTTATCGACTGAAAAAACTTGGGATTGAGTAAAGGATGTAAATTAGCTTATCAAGTCGGGCGTTTTTTAATGTTCGCTTTATGATGCTGTGCAGTTGTCATTTATTTTTCCAATAAAAATTTAACTTCATCGATTTTTGCAGTAATCCTCGCTTGCAAAAGGTGATCTTTCGTAGCAAGCAGCTGGGCTGTTTTTAAACGCTTTAGTGCTTCTTTTCCTCGCCCTTGTAATAATTGGCATTGCGCTTCTGTAAAGTATGCATAATCTTTGCGATGGTTGGCAGCTTCCGCACGAGCCAGTTGTTGGCACATGGGCAAGTCATATTTGAACAAACGTGTGCCGCGAAGCAAGATGCTCGCTGCTTGTTCGGCCTCGCCTGCATCCACTAAAATTTGTGCGTAACTGATGAGTGCCGCGTAATTTTCCGGGTAATTTTCTTTGAGTTGACGTAAACGTGACACCGCTTCAGTAAATTGTTTGCGTCCAATTTCAGCTTGGGCCATGGTGATGGTAAAGTATAAGTTATCAGGGTTTTGGTTGAGTAGAGGGGCCAGTTGCTCTTCTGCCTTTTGGTATTGATTGATATTGATAAGCGCCAGTGCGTTTCCATACTGACATGCGATTTCACTATTGTGTTTACGGCATTGCTGGCGATAATAATCGATGAGTTGCTTGCTATCATCAGTTACTACAGAGCGGATAAATTCTTTAAATAAACGATAATCGAGACTATCTGTATAATTTTTCTTATCTAATTGTAGGCTGCGGTTTTCTGCTTCAGCAATACGATCTTCATCTAGTGGATGAGTGCGTAATATGGCGGGTATATTGGCTGTATAATAGTAGCGTGAACTCTGTTGCATTTTTTTAAAAAAACCGGCCATACCTCGAGGGTCGAGCCCCGATTTAATGAGCATACCAATACCTATTCGATCAGCTTCTTTTTCATTAGAGCGCACGAAATTGATACTATCTTGTGCAAACCCAGAGACTGACGCCATCATTGCGCCACTGCCTAGTGCTGGGTTAAGAACGCCCAGCGCCATGGATGCAAGCATGCTCGCAAGCATGGGGATACGCATTTGTTTTTGATGCTCAATCATCTGATAAAGATGGTGTAAGCGAACGTGAGCCATTTCGTGTGCCATCACCGCGGCTAATTCACTTTCATTTTCAGTGGATAAAATAAGTTGTGAATTGACACCAATATAGCCACCAGGACCTGCGAACGCATTGATTTCATTGGATTTTACAATAAAAAAGTAAGGTTGAGGGAGCTGGCCATGAAGCGCTAACGTTTTTGCAAGATGATTGATATATTGGTTCGCTAATGGAGCGCGAATAACATTGTTTGCTTGATTGATTTGCTCAATAAATTCTTTTTCTAATTGTTCTAACTCGGTTGTGGAATAAGGAGAATATGCCCAGGTATTGCTTGGTAATAGCAATAACGCGCTTAAAAGGCTCATAGTAATGATAGATACTAGTCGCTGTAGGGTCATGGGCTACTCAAAAATTGAATAATTTGTTATCATGCACATAGTTTTCAATGTGTGGTTGAACTATGCACAAACAGTTTCTGCTGGCTGCTTTGGACCAAGCCTGGTTGGGCCGTGGTGTCTGTGCGCCTAATCCAAGTGTTGGTGCAGTTGCAGTACATAACCAGCAGATTATAGCACAATCATGGCATCGTGGTGCGGGTACTCCGCACGCTGAGCAGTTGTTGTTAGAACAACTCCCTAACGATCTATCAGGCGTGACGCTTTATGTTACTTTAGAGCCATGCAATCACTGGGGTAAAACGCCGCCCTGTGTTGATGCCATCATCAAATATGGTATACAACGCGTTGTATATGCATACAGTGATCCAAACCCTATTATTATTGCGAATAAAACACCCATGTTACTACAGCAACGTGGCATAGAGGTATTGCATTATCCGATTCCTGAAATAGATGCGTTTTATCAAAGTTATCGTCATTGGACCGTAACAAAAAAGCCATGGGTGACGGTTAAAATGGCGCAAACCATGGATGGTAAGATTGCTGGTGCGGAAAGCAAACCGGTTTTAATTTCAAATACACTTTGTTCTGAGTATACGCATAAAAATCGTTTGTATAGTGATGTGATTTTAACGACTGCGCGCACAGTTAATCAGGACAACCCTTTGCTAAATGCACGACTGTCGGATAAGCAAGTGGCAAAGCCTGTAGCAATTATTGATAGACGTGGCATATTAGATCCTAAGGCACGTTTATTAACAACCGCCAAACACTGCCATATATACCATAATGGAACACTGGCTATTGATCTACATCCCAATTGTTCATATCACCCAATACCGGCAGGTGAAGATGACTTAGAATTAGAATCTGTTATTCGTCATTTAGGTGGTTTAGGTTATCATGATATTTGGGTAGAAGCTGGTGGTCGGCTGTTTGAGGCGTTGCATCGCGCGCGTTTAGTCAATAAAACGTATGTTTATATTGCTCCTATTATTTTAGGTAATCAAGCAACCTTGGCCTATCAACATACTGATATTTTTAGTGGTGCCACCAAGATAACGTGGCAAGCAATGGGTGATAATGTGATAGCATCGTTCGATTGGTCGGTTGGCACTGAGGAGTCTTTATGTTTACCGGTCTAATTGAAAAACAAGGCGAAGTTGTTGGTAATTTTGGTAGCGATGTTTCTAATCGGTTAGTAGTTAATGCCTCATTTGAAGCGTTACAAGCCGGAGAAAGTATTGCAATTAATGGTGTTTGTTTGACGTTATTACCCGATCATGGGCAGCAACTAGTCTTTGATGTGTCGCCTGAAACACTTAAATTAACAACATTGGGCAACCTAAGTGCCGGAGATTCTGTTAATATTGAGCGCGCGATGTTAGCGACCACGAGGTTTGGCGGTCATTATGTGAGCGGGCACGTTGATACTACAGCTCGTTTGCAGTCTGTTACGCTCGTAGATAATTACATTGATATGACATTTGGTGAGTTTGGAGTTTTAGCTGGCAATTATCTTTTGCCAAAAGGTAGTATTACGCTAGAC
>CAZZGV010000032.1:0-12416 GCA_964654255.1 uncultured Legionella sp.
AGCATTATGAAACTGCTAAATTACTATGACTCTTTCCCGGCATTAAACCTAATCGCCAATATCAGTAACGGCAAATAAGCAATTAACAACCCAATCGAGCCACTCAAAAATCCTCTGGCAACAAGAATTGCCATAGGTAACAACCAAACAACATTGATGATTAAAACGCTGACTGTCACACCAACATGACCATCAAAATAACCAGTTGCGTGTTGATAAGCATGCGTTCGGTGCGCTTCATATAGCTTACAACCTCTCAACAAACGACACAATAATGTGACGCTGGTATCAACAATAAAAATACCTAATAAAATTAACCAACTCCAAAACAACGTAGGATCAATCAGTGCTGCTTGAATAGATAAAATGCCTAAAATCAATCCCAAAAAACCACTACCAGCATCACCCATAAAAATTCGTGCGACAGGAAAATTCCACCATAAAAAGCCAGCAACTGCTGACGCTAAAACCATCGGCAAACCTATTAACGCATAATCACCATGCAACCAATATAAAAAGGCACCACCTAAACAAACACTAATAGCCTCTACTCCGGCAATTCCATTAATCCCATCCATAAAATTGTATAAATTCAATAGCCAAACCAAATAAATAACCATCAAAATAGTAAGGCACATACCTGAAGATAACGTCCATATTCCAAAAGAAATGGCGGGCATAGGTCCTATTAAATACAAGGCAAAAATGCTAGCACTAAAATGACCTAATAATCGCCAGCGTACAGCGACATGGCCACGGTCATCAAAAAAACCCAGTGCTGCAACAAATAACCCAGCCGCAAAGATTGCTCCACCAATAGGCCAAAGCGCAGAATCAAAGTACGCCATAAAAGGAATGGCCATCAAAAACGTAATAATAAAGGCTAAACCACCACCCCGTGGTGTTGGGACGCGATGCGAGCTTCTTGAATTTGGAATATCCAAGATATTGCGAGTTAAGGCATAACAGCGCAAATACCACGTTAGAGCGAATGACCATACACACACCATTACAAGCAAATAAACCATGATTATTGTTTTCACTCCTCTTTTGATGATATCTTACCGCAACGTGATGAATTTTAACGCCTTCATGAAAGCATTGAACAAAGCTAACCTCTGGAAAACCCTGGATGATCATGCCCGATCATTACGCCTCTATGTATCTGCAAACTTGATGCAACAATCGGCTACTGAGCGAGAGCAATTTAACGTTTCTTCATGCAATATTCATCTTGATTATTCTCATCAACACCTAACACCGGAAACACTAAAACTTCTATTTGAACTAGCTAATGCCTGCAATTTAAACAATAAAATTCAAGCATTAATGCGTGGTGATAACATTAATACAAGCGAAAAAAAACCAGCATTACATACTGCATTGCGCGCATCAGGCAATACACCCATCATGGTCAACAATCATAATGTCATGCCGGACATTATTGCAACGCGTAAAAAAATGCAAATGATTGTCGAACAAATTAGAGAAAAAAAATGGTTCGGATTTTCTGGTAAACCTATTACTGACATCGTCAATATTGGTATAGGAGGCTCAGATTTAGGTCCGCGATTTTCACTAAAGGCACTCGAAGAATTTTGTACAGAAGAGTTAGGCTATCATTTTATTTCAGATGCTGATCCAAGTAGCTTTAAAAATGCAGTAGCTAAACTTAACCCAGAAACAACCCTTTTCATCGTATCTTCAAAGTCATTTACCACCAAAGAAACAATTTATAATGCTAAAAAGGCATTACAATGGATTGGTGCCGCAGAACATTATGATAAACATTTTATAGCTATAACGGCCAACAGTACAAAAGCACATCAATTTGGAATAACAACTATACTTCCAATCTGGGATTGGGTGGGTGGACGCTATTCATTTTGCTCCGCTATTAATTTAATCACAGCGATCGCTATTGGTTTTGATCACTTTAACCAACTGCTAGACGGCGCAAGTAGCATGGATGAGCATTTTCAAACAAGTGACTTTACAATGAACTTGCCCGTTCTTCTTGCATTGATTGGCATTTGGAATAATAATTTTTTACACATTCATAGCTTATTAATATGGACATACAGCCAGTTACTTACCAATTTTGTCCCCTACATCCAACAACTTGATATGGAAAGTAACGGCAAATCAATTGATAACCAAGGCAAAGCCATCAACCACGCATCCAGTCCCATCATATGGGGTGGCATGGGTAATCAAGCCCAACACAGCTACTATCAAATGCTTTGTCAAGGAACCCACAAAGTAGCCATTGATTTTATAAGCTTGGATGCTCTTTCCGGTGAAATTATCAATAATATATGTAACGCAAAAATACGTGTGCTAACTGAGGGCGTAAATGATCAGGAAAATCAAAATAATTATATACCCGGGCAGGTGCCTGTTAACCATATTCGTATCCGTAATCTTACCCCTTTCACCATAGGTGCTTTAGCAGCTCTTTATGAACACAAAGTTTTTGTACAAAGTGTGATATGGGACATTAATCCTTTTGATCAGCCAGGCGTAGAAAGTGCAAAACATTACGCTTATGAACAAGAAAAAGAACAATCGATTTTATAACTACTTAGCCACTATTGGTTGATCTTGGGTGAACAAAGAAACATCCTCTCACGCAAAGAAACTTAGTAACACATCCGCCCGGTAAAAAACCTAGGCAACGGCGTTTTCTTCGCTCAATACCTCATACACCGCTTTACAGATTTTTTGTTGCTCTTCAAGCGTTAAATAAGGATGCATGGGAAGGCTAATAACACGACGAGCTGCATTTTCTGTTATTGGGAATGCTTCTTGGCTTGGATAGAGCTGTTTGAAAATAGGTTGCTCATGAAGGCCAAGAGGATAATGAACTGCTGTTGGAATACCTTTGTTTTGTAATTCTTGTTGTACTGAATCACGTGAAGCCACTTCTATCGTGTATTGAGCATACACACTCATATTATTATCACGAATAATTGGCTTTCTGACTGCAGCAGGAAGCAATTGTTGATAGCGCTTAGCCACCTGTTGTCTTAACTCAATTTCCTCAGGAAAAATCACCATTTTTTCTAATAAAATCGCAGCTTGAATAGTATCAAAACGCCCATTAATACCTAATCGAGTATGATAATAACGCTTTGACTGCCCATGAAGGCGAATTTCATTCATACGCGTAGCAAGCTCTGCATCATTAGTAAAGCAAGCGCCGCCATCACCATAACAACCTAGTGGCTTTGAAGGGAAAAAACTAGTGCAACCGATTGTTGTTAGCCCACATGATTTGCGATCATTATATGTTGCCCCAAAACTCTGCGCTGCATCTTCAATCACAGGCAAATTGTGCTTTTTAGCAATCGCATTTATTTCATCAAAATCAGCACATTGCCCATATAAACTTACCGGCATAATGGCTTTTGTTCGTGGGGTTATCTTTGCTTCAATATTTTTTACATCAATATTGTATGTATCGGGATCGATATCAACAAATACTGGTTTTGCTCCTAAAAGAGCTATTATTTCGGCTGTTGCAAAAAAACTAAATGGCGTGGTAATCACTTCATCACCTGGACCGATATCAAGCGCCATTAATGCGATCAACAGCGCATCTGTTCCACTGGAAACAGCTAATGCGTGCTCTACGCCAACAAATTTAGCCAAAATTTGTTCCAATTCAGCAATTTCGGGCCCCATAATATAGGCGCCATGATCTAATACCGCTTTAAATCTAGCCAAAACGTTATCTTCAATCCGCTTTGATTGTGTTTTTAAATCAATGAATTGCATATATTTCCTAGGTATTAGATCCGCGTGCATCGCGCGATACTATCAAATCCTGTTTATATTAGTCAAATTTGCAACGCGATTAAACACATAAAACCACCAACGTTTTACTTTTGACTTTATTTATAAGCAATGTAAGTACCCAACCGAATAAATTGGCGATATACTGATCGAATGTTTAAATGTTGGAATGTTGCATGTCCTTGAAGGTCATGTGTAACGATGTTGTCGATAATTACGCTACGGCAAATCGATTTGGCTCTATTAGTGAGAGTCATAAACAGGCAATTTCCCAAATTAGACGAGAAAATTTAGGTTTAAAACCTCATTATAAAGTACTTGATCTTGGCGTTGGGAAAGGCACCTTTTTACAACAATTAAGGGAAGTCATGCCGCTTGCTGACTTTACAGGCATTGATATCTCTTTAGAAATGCTTAAACAGGCACGTGAGGCACTGCCGTTAACGACAATTGAAACCAGTGCTACCGAAGCCAGTAATTATTTGCCGCATCATAGCCAAGATTTAGTGCTTGCCCACTTCATTAATGCCTATATTCCTATTAACACGCTTTTTAATGAAGCAAATTTATTAACACGGACCAACGGGCATTTTTCACTAATCACAACAACATATGACTCCTTTCCCATAGCTCAGCAACAATTAGCGAACTTTATTGCCGAGGAATCGTTGTTAAGCAGTATTGTCGGCCATTATTATAAAGCAATCGTTAAAAATACAACGGTAGCCGCTGGTGAGGACGACCTATTGCGTACATTTGCAGAACATCACTTTCAAGTGATAGAGCACCAACGGTTACATATCCCAATCACTTTAAATAATATTGATGAATTAGCCTTGTTTGGGATTGAGGGAACCTGGTTTTTAAATAGTTTATCAATGCGCATGTTACCTAAAACATTTCTTATACAACGGCTAAAACGTTTGTTTAGTAAAATTTTCACCTTCCCATATCAAGATACCCATATCATTGATGTCGTATTAGCCAAAAAATAAGACGGCCATAGATAATGAAAAATAACTTGCGTCACTTAAGTACTCGCCAACAGCAAACCACAAACATCATTATGATTACCTTCTGGAGCCAGTTTTCAACCTATGCTCTCAATACAATACTCATTCTTTTTTTAACCAGACCAATGCTTGCCCATGGCCTTGGTTATAATCAAGCTAAAGCGTACGCCTTTATTGGTATAAGCCAAGCTACTGGCTATCTGATGCCGATATTAGGCGGTTTCATGGCAGATAACGTATTAGGAATAAGACGTAGTATTTTACTAGGGAGTATACTGCTTGCATTGGCTTATCTGCTGGTGATGTTAAGCGGATATACGATTGATGCACAGGGCGATGTCCTATTTATAGCCGCTTTTGCACTCATACCTGCAGCTAACTCACTGCTGATCGGCACTGCATCCGGAATGGTTTCCCATATTTATAACGATGATGCTATTAAAGCCAAATCTGCTATGACATTTTATTATATGGCCATTAATGTCGGCGCATTACTGGCGACAATAGTATCGCCCACCTTATTAGACAGTCGCTACGGCCCATTGTCCGTACTTACATTAACATTTATTGGCAAATCCATCGCGGCACTTAACTTTGCCTATCGCTACCGCATCTATGACTCGGTCATTTGGGGAAAAGATAAGCTTGCTTTGTCCTTATTAGCAAAATATCGCATGGTGGGGTATTTGTTCGTCCTCTATTTATTTACCTTATTTGCTTACTCACACATAGTTCTAGCTAGCATAATCATTAGCATTGGCTGTGGCCTCGGCATTTTTTGGTTTTTAGTTAAAACAGTTGCCTTATCGGGTGCCTCTCGCTACAAACAACTTGTTGCCTCAATACTCATCCTTGAAGCGATTGTATTTTTCGTCATCTACAATCAAATGAATAGTACTTTGGTATTATTCGCTAAAAATAACTCTAATTCCTTGTTATTCGGTTTTACAGTCTCTCCTGCACATTACCAAATGTTAAATCCATTGCTTATAATTGCGCTTGGACTACAGCTTCCACGTTTTTATCAACTATTTCCACGATTTTCTATTCCCTATCAATTTGCCAGTGGCACGCTATTGGCTGGTAGTGCTCTATTAATTATGGCGTATGCAGCCACGCATGCCGTGAACGGTCTAGTTAATGGCAACTATATAGGGCTTACCTATATTCTTATATCTCTTGCTGAATTATGGGTAAGTGCGATTGGCCTAAGTATGATTGGCCTTTATTGCGACAACCAAGCATTAGCCTTTGCCATGGGGGTATGGTACTTAGCATGCTCTTTATCAAGTGCGTTATCTGGATCGTTAGCAAGCTGGGTCGCTATTCCTGAAACGATGACCTCGCCGTTAAAAAGCTTACCTATTTACCAACAATACTATCTTTGGATGGGTTTGATCGCCTGCTTATTAGGAGCAGGTATGTTAATCCTTGCTCATTATGTACAGCGCCTACTTCGTAGGCGCGGAATTATTCTCGATTGAGAGTAACTACAACCCTAAATTGTCACGTTTAAAAATACGATCCGCGCGGTAGCTTGAACGAACCAATGGACCTGAGGCCACCTCAAAAAAACCTTTTTCTAATCCAATGTCACGTAGCTTAGAAAACGTTTCTGGCGTTACGTAACGCATAACTGGTAAATGATTTTTAGTTGGCTGCAAATATTGACCCAATGTCAAAATATCAACCTGCTGTGCACGCAAATCATCCATGGTCTGGATAATCTCATCATCTGTTTCACCTAAACCAAGCATTAAGCTAGTTTTGGTCAACACATCAGGGCGGTATTGCTTAGCAAATGCTAATACATTCAACGTTTGCCAATAGCCTGCGCGATTATCACGCACAGGATGTGTAAGCCGCTCAACCGTTTCTACGTTTTGAGCAAATACATCAAGGCCGCTATCCAATAATGTTGCAACATCGTCAAACCTTCCCTGAAAATCCGGGGTTAATGCCTCTATTTTTGTTTTCGGACAACGAGCTTTAATCGCTTGTATGGCATCTGCATAATGCGTGGCTCCGCCATCAGCTAGATCATCGCGGTTAACTGACGTTAGCACCACATAATCAAGATTCATTAAAGCTACAGTTCTTGCTGTGTTCTCTGGCTCTTCTTGATCCAACCAACCATGAGGGTTACCGGTATCCACTGAACAAAAACGACATGCACGTGTGCAAACAGCCCCCATCAACATGATAGTCGCTGTACCATGCGACCAACACTCAGCAATATTAGGGCACTTAGCCTCTTCACATACAGTAGCAAGGCGATGCTCTTTAACCTGATTTTTTACATGTGTGTAGGCAGGCGTTGTTTGATTAACTATTCGTAGCCATTCCGGTTTAGGTAAACGTTGATAAGGCACTTCTGCCGATTTAACACCATCTTTGATTGCGACAATACCTTGCGTAGTTTTGTATTTTTGACCGCTCTCAATCACGACCGGAATCTCAGTTAACTTGCTCATAACGTCTCCTAACCCACCCAGCTGCTATTGCTCCGAACAAAACAATAGCAGAAACCCACAAATTAGATAACAAAAGCGGAAAGCTGAGCAATATAATGCCTATACCTGCCAGTATCAAGTACGCAGCAGTTTTTAATAATTGTTGATGTCGCATTATCCAATTGCAACGCCCAAATACTAAGAAGCACACTAGCAACAATACCAAGGGTAATACATAAAATAGTTGATATATCATTTGATAACTAACACGTACTGCAGGAGAGATAGACTGCTCTGTTAACCATTGAGCAAAAACCAACGCTAGGTTAAATACACAGGTCTGTTGATAAATGTAGACCGCACAAACTGTAAACATCGTTGCTAAAAACCATGGGCTTGCATTTATATCTATATGTTCATCTTTTTTTCGATAATCCCTAAACAAGCCAAACAGCAAGAATAAGCCTGCTAAAACTGCTGCTAGTCGCCATTTAAAAACGGTTTGGTAGTAAAAAGCCACATGCGCTTGTTGCAGATAGTGAACAAGCGCAAGGCCTACAATAAAAACAACGCCAATGCTAAATTGCTGCCATTTTCTTGACGAGAACAACCACATAAACGCAAGAAAAGCCGCCAGTAAAGATAACGAGCAAGGACTTAGTGCATCTGACAAGGCTGTAATGGGAATAAAAGAAACAGCAGACGCTGATATAGCGTCTCTAATTTGAACTTGACTTGCACTACCCCACTTTTGCAATACAGTAGTTGTCTCAGGACTTAGTCCACCTTGCTGAATAATTTTTTGATGACAGTACGATAATGCACGCAACAATGCCTTTCCAGTCGTCTGTTGATCTGCAAAACCTGCCCATCGAGTGTTACAAAAGAAAATTGCCGGCACCGAAAAATCAGATGAATGTTGTTGTTGCAAATGCTCATAAAATCGTTGCAGACCTGCCTTGTCTTGATTAATAACATAACGATGGATAACCAGCCAAGGCTCTTTTTGTTCAATGCCACGAAAAAATGCATCTGCTTTTTGGCAGTGCGGGCAGGTAGAGGAAAGAAACAAATCAACATTGATACTCACGTGGTTTTTATCATCATGAGTAAACCACGCCATAGTCTGAGGCCCGGCATACCCCAGTGAAATGTTGAATAAAAAAATAAATACTAAAATATGCTTCACAAGCATCCCCAACAGCCCGGCTTCCAACACCCGATGTTGCTGGTGATAATGCCTGTAACGTTCATCACTACCCCTTTAAAACACCGGAGAAAAATTCTTTTTTACGCAACCAATACAGTAACAGCCCTACCTCAATTAAAGCAATATAACTTGCAGCCATAACATCACTCAAATAATGATGTGTCAGCATAATGCGTGATAAAACCACCAACAGGCCTGGGAAGATAAAGTAATAACTATAACGAGGGAATAACACGCTTAAACCAAATACAAACCCCATAATAGTAGTGGCATGCCCCGAAGGAAACGACCAAAAAAGAGCATGCTTTTGCAAGCCATAAAAGCCATAAAGATGATCGCTAAATAATAATTCTGGACGAGCCCTGCCAAACAATATCTTGAGCAAAATACAAACAATACTTGGAATAAGAACGCACAACCATAAAAACCACACTCGCGCTTCCCATGGTTTATTAGGCTGTATATAACGGAAAAATAAGGCCCATATAAGCAGCGGCCCAAGATAAAGCTTATTTGACCCAAGCTGGGTAAACCACGTTAAGCTCGTTAAATGCGTTTGTAGATCAAGCATATGAAAATAGTAAGCGATTGGCCTGTCTAAATACCTAAGTGACAATAGAATCAATCCTAAATACACAGCAACCGCCAAAGGCGTTATCATGATAGCCAGTAAACGCTCAAATCGTGTCACAACATCTCCTCTTTCATACATATTGAAATCCTACCAGTACTGTTTACAATGAGCATACTTTGTATATATTTTTTATAAAAACAATGATCATTATAAGCGAACACACATGCTAACATTAACCCTTATCCAAAAAATAGTAGTTTGGGTCATTCCTGTATTACTTGCAATCACTTTACATGAAGCTGCTCATGCTTGGGTCGCCAACCGCTGCGGTGATCATACTGCTAAAATGCTAGGGCGCCTTAGTATCAACCCATTACGTCATGTTGCTCTAGTCGGCACAATAATAGTGCCTCTTGTCGTCGCAATATTGAGCCAGTTTCAATTTATTTTCGGTTGGGCAAAACCTGTTCCGGTTGATTGGTCAAAATTACACAACCCACGTCGCGATATGGGATTTGTCGCTATTGCCGGGCCTCTTTCAAATTTTATCATGGCATTACTATGGGCCGGGCTTTTTAAAATTGCCACATTACTTCACCCAGAAACCTCGCGCCCAATTCTTTTTCTATTACTAACAGCCCAGGCTGGAGTTATCGTCAACTTGGTCGTAGCTTTTGTAAATATGCTTCCAATCCCTCCTTTGGACGGCAGCCGGATCATAGCGAGTCTTCTCCCGCTTCGACAAGCAATTTTTTATCTTAAAATAGAACGTTACGGCCTTTTTATTTTAATTGCTTTATTATTCACTGGATTATTAAGTAACTTACTGGGCCCTGCATTATCCTGGGCAATTGCTATGATCAACATCCTATTTAACCTATGAAAATCCTTGCCGATGCTAGTTTACCAACTATATCACGCTTGTTTGGGGAGCCGTTTCTTCTAACGCCATACACCTCACAGCATGAGGTCGCAACCTTACTTCCCAAACACGATATTCTCATTTGTCGCTCAACGCTTAAAGTCACAGCCAGCTTATTAGCCAATAGCCCCATACAATGCGTAGCAACGGCAAGTAGCGGTATTGATCATATTGACAGTGACTATCTAAAAGAACACAAAATAGCCTTGTTTGATGCCAAAGGATGTAATGCTGCAGCCGTTGCTGATTATGTAGTAGCAACGCTGGCTTACTTACATAGCAAAACAAAAATAGCCGGAAAAAAAGCAGGCGTTATTGGCGTTGGTGAAGTCGGAACCCGTGTGGTAGCTCGCCTACGCGCGGCAGGTTTTGATGTGCTATGTTTTGATCCAATCAGAGAGAAAAAAGACGCTCTTTTTCCTTATTGTTCATTGGCGGATCTAACAGCTTGTGATGTACTGTGCGTCCATGCTAATTTGCATCACACTACGCCTTATCCTAGCGCTAATTTACTAGACAGCGATTTTCTTTCTGAACTGAAACCTGGCACGGTTATCATTAATGCGGCACGTGGTGGAATAGTCAACGAACATGACTTATTACATCTTACAACACCGATAACCTATTGCACGGATGTTTACAGCGAAGAACCAGACATCAACCCCAAAGTAGTCAACTTTGCAACCCTATGCACTCCCCACATAGCGGGACATACCATAGAAGCCAAAAATACGGCTGTCATAAAAATAAGCCAGCAAATACATAACTATTATGGGCTATCAATGCCAGCAATAACGATACCCTTACAAGAAAAAACGACTCTAACCCCAGATGAACATTGGCAAAATATAGTTCTTTCTTTATACAACCCATTAGAAGAAACACAACAATTAAAATCAGCCACCGACAAAAAAACTACTTTTTTATCGCAGCGACACGCGCACCAAACACGCCATGACTTCGCCTTTTACGATACAACACAACTTAATCGGCAAATAAAGGCTCTTTTTGGCCAATAAGTTAAGAATTCCTTAATGTATGATAGTATAGACTAAGCATATTTTATAAATTACAAGCGTGTTGCGCTAAATTTTATCTTAAATCAGTGCTAATTAAATAAATAGCATCATGAGGAAATGGTATGAGCGACATATCGAAATTTGAAGAACGTTTCAACCAATGGCGAGGACGGTCTGCCAGCAAAGAGCAATACGTTTTAAACATAGCTACTAAAATCGCCTCATTTAACAATGAAAATAATTTGCAAAACATTCAGGTCAAACTAACAAGCGACTCAGTTGTATTCAAAGACTTTGATTATTATCGTAAAGAAAAACAACTCTCCTGCCTGTTTGGCACACTTTTCTATATGAAACTAGTCATTGAGGACTACACTAAAGACCATGAAGCATTACCTGAAGATGAAAAACAGACGCTCAAAAATGTGCTAGAAACCCTTGATGCTCTATATAATTACACGTATTTTCGTACCGGTACCAAGCTTGAAAACTTAACTAGCAATATTAATTCCTGGTTAGAAAAACATGCTCCAAATAACGAAAATAAAGATAAAACAAAAGAACTTTGTCTCGCATTTTATACAATAATCACCATTATTAACCTTAATTTAGAGACTATTCCTAAAGACTATTCTAGTTATGTTGCTACAGTTATTGGCGACGTAAACTTTAGAAAAGAACAAATGACTGCGCTTCTAAATCAAATCATACAAATCATATCAAAACTGGAACCACGCATCATACCAGCTCCACAAACAGCGACAGCTAATATTGATGAAGAAATTGAATCCGATTCGGATGAATCAACATCCATATCTAGCATAGAAGAACAGGAAGAATTCGACTCCCAATCTTCAAATACAAATTCAACTGGAACCCCTGAACCTCCTGGCGTTGAAGAGCAAACTGCAAATCCAACGCAACATGAAGAACCCTCTGACAATTCCACCAACGTCATGAATGAAGAAACGGAGGAAGACTCGGATGAATTTTACGATGCTGTATCGGAACAACCTACACCAATAACACTTGAGGAACACTTTGATGCCCTATCATTTGACGTGCTCACAAATGCAGAAGGCACTCTACAAAACAAAATTCAGTGTCTAAAAATGTCCTTAGCTCAAACATGTAACCGTTTAAATCAATTAATAGAACAAAAAACTAAAGCAACTAAGCTTGGAGAGCAATTTAACCTCGCAACTAAGATAGACCTGCTATGCAAAACAGAAACATATGCACACGATATAGTCGGCAAGAATAAGGATGACATTAACACGTTTCTTATGCTAATGCCGGCTGAAGAACAAGATACATGGAGGCAACGTTTAGAAAAAATTGCGCCTCCAGATTTAAAAGCAGTTACTACCCATAAACTAGGTACTAGCGCAAAGCAAGTAATGAATTGGATGCCAGAATCGAATTTA
>CAZZGV010000033.1:0-10525 GCA_964654255.1 uncultured Legionella sp.
TATACATCAATGAAATCAATCACAAACCCCAAAAAAGCTCTGTCAATTAAATTACCAATAGCGCCACCTAAAATAAGACTAAACGCTGCTAATTGCAAACGAGCAGTGAACGGCAACCGAATAATCCAAACAACCAAAGCCACACTCATTAAGAAACTAAATCCAGCAAAAAACCAACGATGCCAAGCACCTGCGTTATGTAAAAAACTAAACGCAGCTCCTGTATTATAAGCAAGCGTAAAATTAAACATTGGACAAACAGACCGGGGAAGGTAGGGCATTAACTCAATAGAAGCCCAATATTTACTGGCTTGGTCAAGACCAATGACAATCAAAACAACAACAAACCACCCCCATTTTTTCATGCGAATTCCCTTATCTCTGGCTTGTCAGAGATATTACCTATACATCGTTGACACAACTCAGGATGCTCGGCGTGCGTTCCCACATCCTCACAGCGATGCCAACAACGCCCGCACTTCGGGTAAGAACTAGCTTTAATAGCAATAGCAACCCCTAGTTCCTCATTAAGAACAACCTCTTCAGGACGCTCACTCATGGGTCGTACAATTGCCGATGACGTAATCAAAATAAAACGCAACTCCTCACCCAATCTTGTAAGAATAGATGTTGCGTTATCATCTACATAAAGCATAACCTCAGCCGCTAAGGCTGACCCAATGATGCCAGCTTGACGCTGACCCTCTAAGGCTTTATTCACTTCATCACGTATTGCTTGCAATTGTAACCAATCATTCATCGTAACGTTACCGACTTGAGGCCAATCCTTGTACCACTGCTCAACAAAAATTGATTCACCGCTGTAACCTGGGATAGCTTTCCAAATTTCCTCTGCAGTAAATGACAAAATAGGCGCCAACCAGCGCGTTAAGGCTTGTACAATATGGTACATTGCTGTTTGACAAGAGCGCCGAGCGTTACTATTTACTGGCGTCGTGTACTGGCGGTCTTTGATAATATCAAGATAGAAACTACCCATGTCTACAGCACAGAAATTGTGAATTTTTTGATAAATGACGTGGAAATGATACTGTTCAAAAGCAGCAAGTATCTCTTCCTGTAATTGCTGAGTACGTTTTATAGCCCAACGATCTAATTCCACCAACGCTTGTTCTGGAACACAATCTTGCTCAGGGACAAAATCAAACAAATTTGACAACAAAAATCGCGCTGTATTACGAATCCGACGATAAGCATCTGCATTACGCTTGATAATTTCATCAGAAATACTCACTTCATTACGATAATCCGTAGATGCTACCCATAAACGTAAGATATCTGCACCATGCTGATTAATTAGCTTATCCAATGCGATATAGTTTCCTTTAGATTTGGATAGTTTTTTACCCTCTGCATCAACGGTATAACCATGGGTAAGCACCGTTTTATATGGAGGAGTGCCATACATAGCCACAGCTGTTGTGAGTGACGAATTAAACCACCCACGATGTTGATCTGACCCTTCAAAATAAACATCAGCTGGCATTCCTAAAGCGCTACCTTGTTTCAACACACAATAATGGGAAACACCCGAATCAAACCACACGTCTAACGTATCATTAATTTTTTCATAAAACTCTGCGTCAGCACCAAGAAATTCGTTAATATCCAAATCAAACCAAGCATTCATACCTGCTTGTTCCATTTTTACTGCAATTTTTTCTATTAATGCCACTGTGTTAGGATGCAATTCGCGCGTAGTTTTGTGAACAAACAACGGCATTGGCGTGTTCCATGCTCTTTGACGAGAAACACACCAGTCCGGCCTGCTTTCAACCATCGTGCTGATGCGGGCTTTACCCCAATCCGGAACCCAGTTCACCTTCCTAATTTGCTCCAATAATTTTTGACGCAAACCATTTTTGTCCATTGAGACAAACCATTGCGGTGTAGCACGAAAAATCATGGGGGTTTTATGACGCCAACAATGCGGATAACTGTGAGTCAATTTTTCATCGTGCAATAATGTTTGATGCTCGCGTAACACATCGAGCATGTGATCATTGACCTTCAATACAGAAAGACCAGCAAACAAAGGCACATCTGAAGAATAACATCCATTCGCTAGCACAGGATTAATCAAAGGTAAGCCATACGCCTGCCCTACTAAATAATCATCTGGCCCATGAGCAGGCGCGGTATGAACACAACCAGTACCTGAATCAATCGTAACATGCTCACCCATCACAATGGGGACGTAGCGTGCATCAAACGGATGTTGTAATAAGAGTCTTTCTAAGTCTTGGCCTTTCACTGCTGCTAATTCAGTAAATGTCGCAACATTAAAACGCACCATAACGGGCGTCACTAATTCAGTTGCTATCACAAAATAATGATCACCTACATCAACAAGCGTATATTCAAGCGTTGGATGTAAACACACGGCCTCATTCGCAGGAAGCGTCCAAGGTGTGGTTGTCCAAATAGGTACAATCACCCGCTTTTTAGGCAGATTTTTTGCGAATTTTTCTAGCATTGCAGTTGCATCAACAGCATCAAAAGCAACATCGATTGAAGAAGACACTTTATCTTCATAATCTACTTCAGCCTCAGCAAGCGCTGAACCACAATCGATACACCAATGAACAGGCTTAAAGCCTTGATGTAAATGCCCATTTTCAATAATTTTCGCCAATGCACGAACAGTATTTGCTTCGTATGCAAAATCCATAGTCACATATGGATTTTGCCAATCGCCAAACACACCTAAACGCTGAAACTCATCTCGCTGAATATCAACTTGGCTCGCGGCATACTCACGGCATTTATTACGAAACTCACTGGCACTAACTTTAATGCCTGCTTTGCCTATTTTTTTTTCTACATTCAGCTCAACAGGTAACCCATGACAATCCCAACCTGGCACAAACGGCGCATCAAATCCGCTCATTGTTTTTGATTTTACAATAATATCTTTGAGAATTTTATTAAGTGCATGCCCACAATGTAAATGGCCATTGGCGTAAGGAGGACCATCATGCAAAATAAACCGCTTACGCCCTGCTCGAGCTGTGCGAATTTTCTGATAAACCCCATTAGTAACCCATTCAGCAAGCATTTGTGGTTCACGTTGCGATAAATTGGCCTTCATTGGAAATGAGGTATTGGGTAAATTCAACGTGTCTTTGTACTCTGTCATGGTAGTTACCTAATCATCTTAACATTAATAAAATTTAATCTAATTCACAGGTTGTTTCACAACCTTTATCACAATATATTTTCGCTGCAGCTACATCTTTATGAATTTGTGCAATTAAATCATCCACCGAAGAAAATTTTATCTCATCGCGTAATTTATGTAAAAAATACACTTGCAACGTTTCACCGTACAATGATTCATTTGTATCAAATAAATGTATTTCAAGGCTATTTTTAGTGCCATCGATAGTCGGACGACAACCAATATTTGCAACCCCACTTAATAAAGGCTTCCCGTCCCTCTTCACCCGCACGCAAAATACGCCTCTCAATGGCAATATTTTATCATGCATTTTTAAATTAGCAGTGGGAACACCCCATTGCCGCCCTCTGCCATCACCTTTAATTACTCGCCCAAGCATACTATAAGGCCGCCCCAAAAGTTTAGCCGCGTACTCAAGCTTTCCTTCGTTTAACGCCTGTCTGATATTTGTTGAGCTTACGCGCTGCGTATCAATGAAAAAATCAGAAAATTTTTCTACGTGACACGCATGTTGACCACCCAGCTCTTTGAGCAAATCAACATCGCCAGCTCTATCATGGCCAAAACGAAAATCTTCGCCTATTAATAAATAATTAGCACGGAGTAACGAAAAAATATAATGTTCAGCGAATTCAACAGCAGGCATCGATGCCAAATGCTCATCAAATTTTAAACACCACACATAATCAGCACCACATTGACGAAGTACCTGAATTTTCTCGCGTAAAGTAGAAAGCCTAGCAGGCGCATGCTTTCCCTGAAAATGCTCACTTGGCTGTGGCTCAAAGACCATAACCAGCATCGGTAATTTTAGACGCGAGGCCTGTGCACGAAGCAAGGCCAGTAAGGCTTGGTGACCTCGATGTACACCATCGAAATTGCCAATCGTGGCTACGATACCAAGGCTAAGTTCTGCAATACTCTGAAAACCATGCAATAATTTCATCAACGATGTAAAACCAAGCAAAAACCTAGAGTATACCGATTAAATCACTACTTGCGAAGTATGATGGTAAAGACCAATGCGATTAAAAAATGTAGGACCGGCAGGTAATTCATGGTGAAACACCGGCACTACATCAATAAAATGTAATCAAACTACCGTTGAGCGAACAATTAAAACATCGCAATCAGCTCCATGCAAAATTGCATTCGCAGTTGAGCCAAGTAAGAGAGCTAATCCATGTTTACCATGGCTACCAGTCACGATTAAATCAACGTTATGCTCTTGAGCAACGCGCAACACTTCATTCTTGGTAGACCCAAATTCTATCAAACGATGTTTCGCGTCTACACCCAAACGCTCAGCTAAAGCATTAAGCTCCTTCTCTGCTTGCTCTCGTATGGAAACCTCAACCTCAGCAAATCCAGCAAATCCTGGGTATGCATAAGCAGGAATTGGCTCAACCACATGCACTAGAATTAACTCTGCTTTATTTTCATCAGAAATTTTCTTCGCTTTATGAGCAGCACTAATGCCCACATCATCAAAGTCAGTCGCAAACAAAACCTTTTTATACATCTTGTTCTCCTTGAAATAATTCCAGAACCCTATGAGAGAAAGATTAGCAGAAATATAGGGAAAATATCTACCCCACCAATTTTAAATCAGAAATTGTGCGCACCCATGGGTTAAATTGTGCGATATCTTTTGACAACTTATGAGCAGCTGCATTTGCATCTTTACGTTGTTTATACTCTCCTAGCGTCAAAACATACCACAATGTTCCTTGATGGTATGAGCTACGTAATTGCACTTTATCATTAAAATGATGCAGACTAGCAAAAGACTCTAGCTTCCTTTTATTTTGACTTGCTAACAATTGGATAGTGTATTTACTCTGCTCTACCATTGGTCTCAATGCTTTAACTTTAGTTGGCATCAATACCTTATTTTTTTTTATAATTTTAGGCGCAGGAGATGTTGCAAGCTTTTCTAGGTGAGGCATAACTTTGGGAGCAACAATAACCTTGTCCATCACAACCATTGATTCGTTGAGAGTGTCATCTTCTTCATTCATTGCAACCAAATCGCCACGTCTTAAAGGCGTTGCTAAGATTTCTTGACGAATAGCTCCAATTTCATAAGGTGTAATACGACTAAAAAGAGTAGGAACAGGCTCAATCTGAGATAATAGAACATTTTTTTCAACGACGTCAGACTGAGCTATTTGCTCAAACTCAACATGCGGACCTTGCGCATACCAGATATAAGCAACAGTCGTTACCAAGACCATTGCAGCAACGTTTACATAATTTAACAGCCACTTATTTTTTAAAGAGGGATCCGTGGTACGAAAAAAGTTCGTCATTTGGCGGTTAATGTCTACAAGATGTCCAGCAGTGAGCTGGTAAAATTGCTTCACACGCGCATCTGTCACTCGTTTTTCAATATACTGGCGTGGCAAAACATGTTGGAGTAAATACTGTTTGGTTTCATTTTCACTTAACGGCCCTAATTCAATACTATGAACGCTATCTTTGTACATATTCTGTGCCAACTTGTTTAAGTTGGGAACTAACGAAAAATCAGATACCAAACAAACATGAAAATAACCCGTACTTCCTAGCTGTTGGGTTTCTCCTAAAATTTCTTCAATAAAAACTGGTGATAGATATTGTGCGTCATCAATAATTAGCAAAACATGGGATTTTTGTTGCTGGCTCATTGCAATAAAATTAGAAATAGACGTATCCCCTTCAGCACCGATTAATTCCTTTAATTGATGCAAAAAAAATGCTCTATTAAATAAGGGACTGGCCGTTATGGTATATGGCGTTATCTCTGGGCCACGGGAAACTATTTCATCATGCAATAAATGAACAAAGGTGGTTTTTCCATTACCTTGCTCACCCAAAATAGCTATCATAACATTATTGTTTAAAACTAACTGGTTAACAAAATTTATCGTCGCGAGCCATGAAGCAGGCTTAAATTTTTCCTTGTCTACCTGGGCTTTTGCAGACAAAATACGTACGTTTTTTTCGCTCATTGCTAATCTCCTTGAACCGCTTCTATCAATACATGGCGCAAATTTTCTTCTGTTATTTCAGTTTCAAGGTAACAATCCCCTGGTGCTCTCATTAATACAAAACGCAATGCCTTATTTTTTATTTTTTTGTCTTTGAACATTAGTGCTTGTAACTCAACCAAATTAATTTCCTTCGGTATTCTACGAGGCAATTTTGCGCTAGCAAGTAATGAATCAAGAAAAACAAGGCAGGCTTTATCCGCGTAACCTAATTGAGATGATAATAATACAGCGCAATAAAGACCTATAGCCACAGCTTCACCATGCAACCAACGCTTGTAATGTGTCGCCGCTTCTAGTGCATGCGCAAATGTGTGACCTAAATTGAGCAAAGCGCGTCGGCCAACTTCACGCTCATCCTCTTGAACAATCTCTGCTTTAATATGGCAACATTTCGCGATAAGTTTCGCTAGCCGCTGCGTCGATATCGTGGTTAATTCTTCAGCTAACACATCATTGAGCTCAATGAGAAAATCCCCACCTACTAATAAGCCATATTTTATAACCTCAGCAAATCCAGCACGAAACTCCCTCTCTGGTAGAGTGGTTATTGTATTCAAATCCATGATCACTGCTTGAGGCTGATGAAAACTACCAATCATGTTTTTACCAAAGGGATGATTTATTGCCGTTTTTCCGCCTATCGATGCATCAACTTGTGCCAAAATAGTGGTTGGTAACTGAATAAAGTCCACACCACGCTGGTAAGTAGCAGCTGCAAATCCTGTTATATCACCAATAACCCCACCGCCTAATGCCACCAGAGTCGTATCACGATGATGAACATGCTTGATTAGTGCATCGTAAATAATGGCTAAACTCTTTTCGTTTTTATGAAATTCACCGTCAGGAAGCACGACCACGTTGCATTGTATCGAGGAAAATGCTTGCTGAACACGTGAAAGATATAATGGGGCCAAGGTATCATTAGTGACAATTAACACCTGCTTCGCACTAACATGTCGACACAATAACTCTGTATCAAACAACAAGTCAGCCCCAATATATATAGGATATTTATGCGCTACACACAAAACATCTAGTTGCTGATAAATCTCAAGCTTCGCCATAAATATATTTAATAATATTGTTTGCAACGGCTTTAACCGTTAATTTATCTGTTTCGAAACTAATATCAGCCATTTCTTCGTAAAATGGCTCGCGCTCATCACGCAACATTTCCAAACGCCCTTCCAAATTATCTGTTTGCAATAATGGGCGTTTTGTATCACGTTTTGTTCGCTCAAACTGCTGTTGCAATGAGGTCTTAAGATATATCACTGTACCCCGACCAGCCAAAGCATTACGATTCTCTGGAGTCATCACCACACCGCCACCCGTGGCTAATACGATATTATTCTTTTGGGTCAATTCATCAATTATTTTCTGTTCACGACGACGAAACCCTTCCTCGCCCTCAACATCAAATATCCAAGCAATATCAGCACCTGAGCGCTCTTCAATCACCTCGTCTGAATCATAGAACTCGAGCTTGAGTTCTTTTGCCAAAGTACGACCTATCGTGCTCTTGCCAGCCCCCATAGGCCCTATTAGAAATATATTGCGTACTTTAACGATACTCATTTTTTATCACTTACCTCTTCACTATGTATAGGAAATCAAAACGAATTCCATGTTTAATCTTCATTTACTAAGCGCCTGTTAACACAATTCTTCTGAGTTACTTGTATACACCCCAGACTCTGAAGGTTAATATTAACACGCCCTGTTCATAACTGTCTTAAATAGTTGTTATTTATTTAACCCTGAATATTGATTTGGCACCATTACTGGTTTGCCAAATTTATCCAATTCTATACCTTTAACAACGCGCGGGAGCCTTCCCTCAATTTCTGTAATGGCTAAATTGTTGGTCATTATCCTAGGAGTAATGAAAATGAGCAACTCCTCATTGTTGGTCGCACTGTGTGTTCTGCTAAATAAATGACCAACAATCGGCAATCCACCTAAAAATGGGATACGTGTAATCGAATTATTCTTATCTTTCTTATAAATTCCACCCAAAACAATTGTTTGGCCATTATTTACCAAAACATTGGTTTGGATCGATTTAGTTAGAATAATAGGCACACCCTGAACCCGCTCAAGTGAATCAGCATCTTGAGTAATTAACAAATCCATAAGCAATTTACCATCCGGAGTAATTTGCGGTGTTACTTTTAAGCTTAATACAGCTTTTTTAAATGAAACAGCAGTTGCACCACTTGAGGTAGCCTGTTGGTAAGGAATATCTTTTCCAGATTCGATCACTGCTGATTGTTGATTGGTTGTCATTAAGCGCGGACTTGCGATGATTTCAGTTCTGCCCATGCTTTCCAGCGCTGATAACTCTAAGTCAAGTAAAATGCCGTCCCCTAATTTAGCAAGAGCAAGGCCAACTGATGCAGGTGTTGCGCCGCTCAAGGGCAATGCTACTAAATCTAAATTTAAACGCTCTGCTAAAGGCGTAACATCCGCTGGAGCAACTCCCTGAGCCAACTGATTTGCTCCGGCAAGTGTACCACTCACATGTGTAGGTTTTGACACCCCCCAACGAACGCCCAAATCTATTTGGCATTGTTTTGTCATTTCTACAATGCGCGCTTCAATCATCACCTGTTTCACAGGAACATCTAACTGCTTAACCAACTCTCGAATTTCTTCAATTTGAGCCGCGGTGTCCTGCAGCCAAATTGTGTTGGTTCTAGCATCAACACTTAACGTTCCGCGGTCAGATAATAATGAATTTGACTTGTCTTTAAGCATCGTGGCAATGTCAGCTGCTTTTGCATAATTGATCTGTAATAAATCAGAACGAACAGGTGCTAATTTTTGCGAGGCCTGTTGCTCTTTTAATGCTTGATTTTCTCGTGCAACAAACGCTGCTGCTTTATCAATCAGTAACACATTACCCATTTGGCGCTTATCTAATCCCTGTGTAGTTAATATAATATCCAGCGCTTGATCCCAGGGCACATCATTTAATCTCAAGGTAATATTACCGCTCACTGCATCACTTACCACAATATTGACACCCGTAAAATCTGCAAGCAATTGCAGCACGGCCCGTAATTGAATATCTTGGAAATTTAATGAAATTCGCTTACCAACAAAAACTTTCTTTTTTAATTTTTCTTGCTGCATTTCTTCTGCAGATAACGGAAAAACATCAATAATAAACTGCTTATTTACCTGATATACAAAATGACCATAATCACCATTGTTGTGTAAAGTAACTCGCGCACTTTTGCCCTCTTGCTCAGCGCTTATGCTCTGAACAGGGCTATGAAAATCAGTTACATCATAACGCTTCATTAATTGTGGCTGTAAACGAGTACTCATAAAATTAACAACAACGTCTTTTCCAGTCTGCACAACATCTACCGGGACACCTGGATCGGTAAGATCAATAACTACCCGCCCACCTTGTTTCTCCAAACCACGAAAATCAATATGAGTAATCCCAAAACGAGCATTTACAGGGCGATGAGTAATAAACAACTCTTTTCTAGGTGATATAAGCTGCTCCCCCTTACCACTAATGATCAAACTATAAACATGCCCTGAGGCCTCTCCTGAATAGGAAACAGTACCCGTAAGATCAAGAATCGCTCGCATTCGATTACCAAGTGCCACTATTTTATAACTAGTAAGAGAACCAACATCCATTTTTTTTGACTGAAGGGCTGGGGCTAATCTGTTACTAGTATTGATAAAATCAAGCACTAAGCGTGGTGGTTCTTGCGTTATAAAACTAGCGGGTAATTGCTCAATAGGTTCTACAAATTGAAAATCAAAACGCACCCTGTTATTAGGCATAGGCATGACCTTTAAACCAGTCAATGCATTATCTTTAGCATACAAACCAACACACCACGTGCTAAATAATAAGCATAAGATAATAATTTTCCGCAATATATTCTCCCTAACATCTTTTACCGCTTAACCATGAGCTAAGGGTTTCCTGCAACGCTTTGACAGTTAATTAATGACACTACTTATTACTTTGGAACTCGGATATTAATATTAATCTTTTGTTTCTGCCATTTTCCAGCAATGTTTACGGTCTCTTCCAACTGCAAGCTTTTATTATTTATATCAATTACTTGACCAAAATTTTGCCCCATATAATCACCACGCTTAACTCGTGAAACCAAACCACTTGGCTGGCTTATTAATGCCCAAATGGTGGTATCTTCTTTCAATATACCCACAAAATTAAGTGCATCCAATGGAAAAGCTTCCAAAGGCTGTTTAGGGCGCTTAATATTTGGTGCAAGTTTATCTTCTT
>CAZZGV010000033.1:10535-11549 GCA_964654255.1 uncultured Legionella sp.
CTCCGACGGTTATCCACCTCAGGATAAATAAATTTTTTCAGCGGTTGAAACTCCGGAATAGGTTCAATAGGCCTCGCAGGTCTTGTTTTAATTGTATTGATATAGCGATTTAGCTCGCTATCATCCGATGAACAAGCAAATAGCAGCTGTAATAGCAGACCCAAAATAAGCCAATTTATCAAACTTTTCTTTAGGGCTATCATTGTGCGCGATATCTATAAATTTTAGCTGTCATTTGCATAGTCAGTAATCCTACTGGCGCCTTTTTTTGCTTGTCTGGAATGACATTCTCAACCATAAAATCATGTAACGTAACAATCCGATTCATCTGCGCTACACGACTTAAAAATACAGCAAACTGGTGGTAATTACCTACAACGACAATTTTTATTGGCACCTCAATATAAAAATCATGTTGCACTTCGGGTAATGGCGCAAACAAGTCAAACGTTAACCCACTGGCAATGCCTGTTTTAGAAATATCCTCCAACAATCCCGGCATTTCGTTTTGGGTTGGTAACTGTTTTAACATATTCCCAAAACGCTCTTGCATAATAATCATTTGATTACGATATGCATTTAAATTTGAAGCCTGGCGTTGCTTCAACTCAAAATCATTTTTTAACGTAACTTCTTCTGCCTTTAAAATATCGTATTGCTCAAAATTCTTTTTAACAATAAGCCAATAACCAAGACCAATGAGTAATACAGACAAAAAAACCACAATACCTATTTTAATAGCCTTGGGCCACTGCCCTACATTATCTAATGTTAATTCATTTAAATTAAAATTTGTCATCATTTTGAACCAAGCATAGATTTAGACTTTAAAATAAAACTTAATTTAAATTCATTTTCATCCGGCTTTTTAGCTTCCACTGATTTCTTAATTTCTGTAAGCACAGGATTCTGGATCCAAGCATTTGATTCAATATGACGCATTAATAATGAAATATTCGTATTTGACTCAGCATACCCTAATAACGTTACTTTATCCCCAACTCGCTCAACGTG
>CAZZGV010000033.1:11559-12353 GCA_964654255.1 uncultured Legionella sp.
ATTTAAATACACCCCATCGGGCATAATTTTAATAATTTCATCAAATAACCGAACCGTTAGCGCCCGAGTGGCTTGTAAATTCTGCACAATCGTCATTCTAGCAATTAATGCTTGACGTAATTTTTTAATTTCACTGATTTCCTTTATCTGCTTCTCAAGTTGTGTAATTTCATCTTTCAACCGTTGATTACGTTGTGTTTGTCTATCTACAAGGTTTTTGGCATAGTAATCAATTAAAAAAACAACAACTACAGCCATAATCAAACCAATCAACAAAAAAATAGTAAATTGCTTTTTTTCTTGTTCCCGTTTTTTTTCACGCCAAGGCAGTAAATTAATTTCAGTCATTGCTTCACTCGACATACCTAAGCGCTAAACCACACGCGACCATTAATGTTGAAGAAGCCTGAATTATAGCCTCTCTATTAAGATGTTTCGCCAACCCCATTTTAGAAAATGGATTTGCTATGCTCGTGGAAATATTAATATGTTCTTGTAATAATTGCGCTATTCCAGGCTGCTTGGTTACCCCACCTGCCAAAAGAATGTGGTCTACGAACGTATGATGGCTTGTTGAAAAAAAGAATTGTAGTGCTCGTTTTACTTGTAATAAAATTAATTCATTAAACGGCTGCAATATTTCATCAACATAATCAGCTGGTAACGTTCCTTGCGCTATTCCTGCGATAGCTTCATCATTTGTCATGTTGTATTTTTTTACAACAGAGTCAATTAGCTGCTTACCACCAAATTCCTCTTCTCGAGAAAAAATTATCTTCATATCATGTAATACG
>CAZZGV010000034.1:0-9677 GCA_964654255.1 uncultured Legionella sp.
AAACTGATGCTCATGGCCAGCCTGTCAATTCAATTTTGGTCGAAGAAACCAGTGATATCGCTCGCGAACTCTATTTAGGTGCTGTTGTTGACCGTGCAAGTCGTCGAATTGTATTCATGGCATCAACCGAAGGCGGCGTTGAGATTGAAAAAGTAGCAGAAGAGACTCCTGAAAAAATCTTTAAAGTTATTGTCGACCCCATTGTTGGTGTTATGCCTTTTCAAGGCCGTGAGGTAGCATTCAAGCTGGGACTGAATGAAAATCAAATGAAACAATTCGTCCACTTAATAACGGGATTAGGTAAAATGTTTGTTGAGTGCGATCTGAGTCTTTTAGAAATCAACCCACTTGTTGTCACTAAATCAGGCGATCTAGTTTGTTTAGATGGTAAGGTTACCATTGACGATAATGCGTTATACCGGCATGCAAAATTGAAAGAGATGCGTGATACTACGCAAGAAGATGATCGCGTTAATCGTGCCCATGATTGGGAACTGAATTATATTCCGTTAGATGGCGAGATTGGTTGTATGGTCAATGGTGCAGGTCTTGCAATGGCGACCATGGACGTTATCAAGTTGCATGGTGGCGAGCCTGCGAATTTCCTTGATGTTGGTGGTGGTGCGACTAAAGAGCGCGTTAGTGAGGCGTTCAAAATTATTCTTTCTGATCCAAATGTCAAAGGCATATTAGTTAATATTTTTGGCGGTATTGTACGTTGCGATTTAATTGCTGAAGGGATTCTCGCTGCTGTGAAGGAAGTTAATGTCAATGTTCCTGTTGTTGTTAGATTAGAAGGTAATAATGCAACATTGGGTGCAGATATTTTAAACAAGAGCGATCTAAACGTAATTGCTGCAAACAGTTTAACTGACGCGGCTAAAAAAATTGTAGCGGCTATCGCTTAAATTATTCCTGAGGCTAGAAATGAGTATATTAGTAAACAACAACACTAAAGTTATTTGCCAGGGTTTTACTGGTAAACAAGGTACATTCCATTCTGAGCAAGCGCTTATTTATGGGACAAAGATGGTCGGTGGTGTTACACCAGGTAAAGGCGGTCAAATGCACTTAGATTTACCGGTTTTTAATACGGTGCGTGAAGCTGTTGACGCAACAGGGGCGGATGCAACCGTGATTTATGTTCCAGCTCCTTTTTGTAAAGATTCTATCTTAGAAGCGGCTGAAGCTGGTGTGAAACTGATTGTTTGTATAACTGAGGGCGTGCCTGTTCTCGATATGTTGCAAGTCAAATTGTACCTTGAAACCAATACACACAGTCGTTTGATTGGCCCCAATTGTCCAGGCGTTATAACGCCAGGCGAATGTAAAATTGGTATCATGCCAGGCTCTATTCATTTGCCAGGTAAAGTCGGTATCGTTTCTCGTTCAGGAACGTTAACGTACGAAGCCGTTAAGCAAATGACGGATAAAGGTTTTGGTCAAAGCACATGCGTAGGTATCGGTGGTGATCCAATTCCAGGTACTGCATTTATCGATGTATTGGAACTGTTTGAGAAAGATCAGAAAACAGAAGCCATTATTTTGGTTGGTGAAATCGGTGGAACTGCGGAAGAGGAAGCGGCTGAGTACATTAAGACACACGTTAAAAAACCAGTTGTGTCTTATATCGCCGGGGTAACTGCTCCCGCTGGTAAGCGTATGGGCCATGCAGGTGCAATTATTTCAGGAGGCAAGGGAACTGCTGCTGATAAATTTGCTGCACTTGAAGCTGCCGGTGTTAAAACAGTTCGTTCACCTGCTGAATTAGGTGATGCAATTGCTGAAGTAACAGGTTGGTAATTCACTGGAATAGGTATGCTGGCTATTATTGAGGCCTATAAAGCGGGCCTTTTTCAACGCAAATATTGGTTGAATAATATTGTTTCTGGTGTGATTGTGGGTGTCGTTGCATTACCACTTGCAATGGCATTTGCAATCGCATCAGGTGCAAAACCAGAGCAGGGATTATACACAGCAATTGTGGCTGGTTTTTTTGTATCTGTATTTGGTGGGAGTCGACTGCAAATCGCTGGCCCAACAGGTGCTTTTATTGTAGTGCTATCTGGGATTACTTCAACTTATGGAATTGAAGGCTTGCAGATAGCTACATTAATGGCCGGGGTTATGTTGTTTTTGTTTGGGTTGGCTAATGTTGGGTCTGTTATTAAATTCATTCCTGCGCCCGTTATTGTTGGTTTCACGGCTGGAATCGGCGTTATTATTTGGATTGGCCAATGGAAGGATTTTTTTGGTCTGCCTAGTATTAGCGGTGCTCATTTCCATATAAAATTAATTCATCTTATACAGGCGTTTCCGCAGTATCATCTGGCAACTACACTATTAGCTGTACTTTCATTGTTGTTAGTTATCTATAGTCCAAAAATTCGTCCTCTTCAGCGTGTGCCAGGCCCACTGGTTGCTTTGATAGTGGCTACAGTTTTACAGTTCATTTTTCAATTTGATGGAATTAAAACAATTGGTACCGCTTTTGGTGGTATCCCACAAGGCCTGCCGGCTTTTGCCATTCCTTCTATAACGGTGAGTAAATTAATGGAGCTCATAGGGCCCGCGTTTACCATTGCTATGCTGGGGGCGATAGAGTCACTGCTTTCGGCCGTAGTTGCGGATGGTATGGCGTCAACACGTCATGATTCTAATCAAGAGTTAATTGGGCAAGGATTGGCTAATATTGCAGCGCCATTATTAGGTGGTTTTGCTGCAACAGGTGCGATTGCCCGCACAGCTACCAGCATTCGAAATGGAGGCACTAGCCCTTTGTCAGGTATTGTACATGCAGTTACGTTGCTGGTGATTCTTTTGCTGCTGGCCCCATTAGCGGCGCATATTCCTCTAGCAGTACTGGCGGCCATTCTTTTTGTGGTAGCCTGGAACATGAGTGAGGCCAAGCATTTTATTAACATGATTCGAAGAGCGCCAACTGCGGATGTTGTTGTTCTATTGGTTACTTTTGTGTTGACGATATTTGTAGATCTTGTAGTCGCCGTAAATGTTGGCGTTATACTGGCTATGTTGCATTTTTTAAGACGAATGGCAAGCAGTGTTGAGATTAGACAGATCACAGAGCAAGAACTTGCTCATGAATTTGCAAACGAAGGTTTAGGTACGCTTCCCCCAGATGTTTTAGTATTCACTGTTGAAGGACCGTTCTTTTTTGGAGCAGTTGAGAATTTCGAGCGAGCATTAGAAGGCACACATACCGACCCACATACGTTAATTATTCGTCTTAAATGGGTACCTTTTATTGATATTACAGGCATTCAAACATTGGAAGAGGTGATTCGAAATTTACAAAAACGTCAGGTCACCGTCATTCTTTCTGGCGCCAATGAACGTGTTAATGCAAAGCTAGTCAAAGCAGGTATTGTCGAGTTGATTGGCAAAGATGCCAATTTTAAAGAGTTCAGTGCGGCGTTAGCAGCTATGGGAAAGCAACGTGGTACGATTGACCAGATGGTAACGATCTAACCAGATGATGTGTGCTCTAGTGTTATAGAAAATATGATAGATATCATGATCATAATATCAGTTTCAGAGGTATACTTAGCAGTAATTTGACAATCATAGATATAAAAATGACTGGCTGGAAAGGATTATCTGATATTCGACGTGACTATGGTGATTTGAGCTTAAATGAAGCAACAGCAAAAAAGTGCCCCATCGCACAATTTGAATCCTGGTTTGCGGACGTAGTAAAAACTGAAAAGACCGATCCTACCGCGATGGTCCTGTCTACGGTTGATGAAATTGGGCATCCTGATTCACGCGTTGTATTATTAAAAGAGATCCATGAAGGGTGTTTTATTTTCTATACTAACTATCAAAGCACGAAAGCGCTACAAATAGAAAAGACACCGTATGCTGCATTAAATTTTTATTGGCCAGAAATGGCTCGGCAAGTAAGGATTCGTGGCTCAGTAAAACGAACGAGCAATGCTCAGTCGGATAGTTATTTTTCATCTAGGCCTGTAGCAAGCCAACTTGGTGCGCTTTCATCCCCACAAAGTAGTGAGATTACTAGCCGCGCAGAACTAGAAAAGGCGTTTAACGATCTAGTTGCTAAGCATCAACTAGAACCGATTATCCGGCCTATTCATTGGGGTGGCTATGCCGTGATGCCTGATGAGATAGAGTTTTGGCAGGGGCGTGACAATCGTTTGCATGACAGAATTCATTATTATAAAAAAGATGATCAGTGGCTTCATCATCGATTGGCGCCCTAAAAATACCAGTTGTTAAATTTTTACAGCAATTGTCAAGAATGAGTAAAAGATCGAATAGGTACTTACATCCAATAATCGAACGTCGTAAAATGAAACTAAGTCAATTGATTGCTGATGGAAATGCAGCATAAATGCCGCAATGACTTATCTATATGAGTAAAATAGATACAACAATTTTTATTAAGTATGTACAAAGGCAAGGGTAGATTTTCCTTAAGTATTTAATAAAAGAGGTATCGAAATGAACAACACTACAGAAATATTAGCTGATCTTAGGCTTCGTTTTAACATAGAGCACCCAAGCTTTGAAGATTGTTACGCTTATGGTTATGAGTGTGCACTGACTGACATCCGTGAAGAAGAAAACCCTTTTCGTATAGGTTCTAAAGAGAGTGAGCAATGGCGAGAAGGATGGTGGGCTGGATTTTATGGTGAAATACCTTTATACGAGCTTGCCGATAACCAAAGTGAATCTGAAGCTGCTAATGATAACCTTTACCAGGAACACAGTAGTGGTTTTTTCACCAAAGTGTTCGAAATCACAAGTATACTCGCGGTTTCAGCAGCAGTAGGGTATCAATTGCTCGATCTTGTAGCGTAATAGTTACGTCAATTTATACGTTCCTACGTGTAATATTATTGGTCGTTATTGCGAACGAAGCGAAGCAAACCAGTCTAGCTGCTTAAAAAGCGTCATTCTGGGCTGCTTCGCCAAGGCTCGCGATGACGAGCATGTTTTTCTTAAGTAATGCTATTGCGTGAAAGGTTACGTTTTTCTTTGTAGTTGCGTGTGTTATTTAAATAATTTTAAGACCATGCTTTTCATCCTAGCCAATTCAGCGGGATTAAATTCTTTGTATACGCTACTACCAATATTTAAACTAACAATTACTTGCTCTCCTATGCCTTTTAGAAGATCAACGCCTGAAAGTTTTAGTAGTTGCACATGATCTTTAATTTCTGCAGCCCAGGCATCAAAATAATCCATGTTGCTAAACACGGGGAGAAAAATTTGGCCATTCTCTTGTAAATAAAGGACTTCAGGTTCTTCACTGCCAGGATTTTTTTCAATTGGAATGATAAAATTCGCTTTAATAAACTCCAAATAAGCTTTGTTAGCTTCTTTGTTGCTACCTTCGGAAATAATCGCTTGTTCAATAGCAGTTTCTAATGTATTCATAATGATGATGTCTAGTAATTGATCATAAAACAGCAAAGAAAGTAGAAATTATACTCTAAGCATGTTCAATAGGTAAGCTACATGTTGAAATTACCAATGATGACAGTATAATGATTTTTGACCTATGATATTTTAATGCCGGTTTGTAGCGCACTTTATTTTAAAATAAAGCAGATTTGATTGGCGTTGTAAAAAGATTAAACGAGCTGTGAATCATGACTATGACTACTTTTGAAGCAGAAAATACAGTGCCAAATCACTACCGGAATTTTGCGTGGTTGATCTGGGGATTAGCTGCTGCCTTTTTTTTCTCTGATTACCTAGCACGTGTTGCTCCTGGTGTTATGCACCGTTTTTTGCAGAGTGATTTTGGCATTAATGAGGCTGATTTTGGTACGTTAACAGCATCATTTTATATTCCTTATATATTAATGCAGATTCCTGTTGGTCTTACTGTTGATCGGATGAGTATTCGTTGGATTTTAACGGTGATGGCGCTTATTACTGCGCTAGGATGTTGTGTGTTCGGTTTGGCTGATAGCCTGTGGACTGCTTGCATCGGCAGAATGTTAATTGGATTTAGTGCGGCTTTTGCATTTGTTAGTGCGTTAAGACTTGCAACGTCGTGGTTCCCTCCCGTAATGTTTGGTTTGCTTGCTGGTTTAACACAAGCGTTAGGAATGTTAGGCGCGGCAGCTGGAGAGGCTCCAGTATCGTTTCTAGTCGGAGCGGTCGGTTGGCGGCATACCATGTTAATTATGGCGTTTCTATTTATCGTTCTTGCTGTATTTTTGTACCAGTACATCCAAGACAATCCAACCTCAAAAATGCATGAAATTAAATTTGAAAAACGGCCTCGAATTATTGAAAGTTTGCGGATTGTTTTATCGCACCGCCAAACATGGTTAAACGCGCTTTATGCTGGATTTTTATTTGCCCCTACTGCCGTAATTGGTGAATCTATAGGTCCCGCCTATTTGCAATTTGGACGAGGATTGACAGCACATACCGCTGCGTTTGCTACAGGATTAATTTTTATCGGTTGGGGGATAGGGGGGCCATTATCAGGGTGGATATCTGATAAAATGGGGCGCCGAAAACCGTTAATGCTTGTTTCTGCTGGATGTGGTGTTGTGCTAACAACGCTATTTGTTTTTTATCCGCATATTAATCAAAACATAGCTTATACGCTCTTCTTTTTGTTTGGTTTGACTAACACAGGTGTCGCAATTGCTTATGCGGTGTCAACAGAAATTCATAACAGGAACGTGGTGGGTACTGCTATGGCGTTTACTAATATGACATCGATTTTTGTTGGAGCACTTATGCAGCCTTTAGTAGGGCGTTTGATTGACCTTGTTGCTGGTGCTCGTGGATATAACGTTGAATCTTTATTATTATCTGATTTTCAATTTGGTTTCCGCTTATTACCACTATGTTCTATTATCGCGCTTATTTTGGCATTTATGGTAAAAGAAACCTATTGTAAACCGCTTAAACCATACTAGACGGCGTTCTTCATGTTGAGTTTTGGCAATTATTTTGGGCTTTATGAACATACATGGCCTTAAACTCGGGCAATAAATGTTGAAAAACAGATTTTTTCTGTTAGATCTTTGCGCGATGGCTGTTCTCGTGCTTTAATTACATCTGTTCTTTTTCTTTCGATATTTTTAAACCTGAAAAAAGTCGTTTGTGTTGCCTATGAATGCTTTTTCTGGCTAAAAAATCATGTACGCATAATACGGAGATAATAATGAAAAAACTTATAGGATTAGTGGTGATTCTAGCCGCTCTAGTCCTCGGTGGTTATTATGGAATGGGCCTCGTAACAGAGCGCACACTAAAGAGAAACGTCGATGTTATAAATCAATCCAATGGTCTTTTTGTTGATATAGAGCACTATGATCGTGGTTGGTTTACGTCTGCAGCCTTATTAAATTGGCGTCTACACATTCCTGAGCGCATAGTGAAAGATTCAAATGGGCAATCAACAACAGTCCCCGCTCAAGATCACAAAATACAAATGCCGCTCACTATTTATCATGGACCTATTATATATACAGGTACGGGTGTTCGTTTTGGCTTAGGTTATGCTCATAGTGATTTATTGATGCCTGCGCAATATGTGACAAAATTTACTAATTTATTTACGCCAGCATCGACTCAACCCAAATTGGTTTTAAGCGTGTTTGTTAATTATTTAAATAATAGTCGCCTTAATATTGGCTTGCCAACATTCAAATTGATTGCAAAACAAGGTGGGGATCAATTTGAATGGTATGGTATGGACAGCGATTTTAGTATTTCATCTAACTTAAAAACTATCGATGGTAGTGTAACTATTGATGGCGCGAGTTTGATAAAAAATAAAATGAAGGCCATGCTCGGTAAAGTTACTAGCGATTATGATTTGCATCAAACGGACTCTGGTCTCTATTTGGGCGATGCAAGTATGTCATTGCCTTCGTTAATTGTTTCAGAAAACGAACAAAAAACGTTAGATATACAGCAGTTTGCTGTTCATTCAAGCAGTGATATTGAGGGTGGCTTGTTTGGTTCTACTCTAAAGGTTTCATTAGATAAAATGACTGCGCATGGCAAATCATATGGCCCTGCATTGTTAGAAATGTCTATTAAAAATCTTGATGCACAAGTTCTTGCTGCTATAAATGAGCAAGCAAACAAAATGCAACAAGGCGCGTCGGATAGCGAGCGTCAGCAAGCGTTGTTTACATTGCTGCCACAACTACCCAAACTATTTAGTCAGGGTGCACAATTTGAAATTTCCAAACTCAGTTTGGTGATGCCTGAAGGACCAATTGAAGGTGATTTATTGGTGTCTCTACCTAAAGGGGATGCCGGTAATCCATTCCAATTGCTTCAAAAAGTTCAAGGTCATGGAACATTAAAAATTCCTGCTGCTGTTCTTCAGGATTTTATCGCAATATCTGTTAAGCAGAAATTGATTGCCCAACCCATAGCGCAACAGGTAACTGCTCAGTCAACTGAGAATGCTGCTACACCTTCAACTCCAGATGCTGGTGCACCGACTACGGCGTCAGATGCTACAACCTCAGTGGAAGGGCACGCTACCCCGCCACAGGCAGGTACGCCAGTAGATGCGAGCCAGCCAATGACAGTTGTTGATATTGAACAACAAGCACAAGTTCAAGCGCAGCAAAAATTGTCGACGATGGTTCAAAATGGATTGCTAACGTTGCAGGGCAAAGAGTATGTGATTGAAGTTAATCTTCAGCAGGGACAGTTGTCTATCAATGGTAAGCCATTTAATCCAGCGATGATGCAGTTCTAGTAATGTTTTTGGGTGGACAATAGAGCAATTTGTCCACCTATTTATTATTGATTTATAAGTAAAAATTACAAGCTCTAAGCTTGTCAGGAATTGCTCAATTCGTTAAAATACTGTTTTTAAAAGAAGGAGTTAAAATAATGACAATAATCAGCAATGAGGCTGCGGAAACCACTGCATCGCTGGCAACAAGTGTAACTCAATCAGTACAAAAATATTTTTCTGAATTGAAGGGGACTGATCCTGTGGATTTATACCAGTTTGTTCTAGAAGAAATTGAAACCCCATTGTTTCGCGCAGTAATGGAGCATTGCAAATATAATCAATCACGCGCAGCTGTGATGCTTGGTATTAGCCGTGGCACATTAAGAACTAAATTACGTCGTTATTTTGATGATAAATACGTTGGCACTCGAGATTAATACTGTCTCAAATTACCATCTGTTATATAAATATCTATTTGCATACGAGTACATTCTCAGCGGTGTCAATTAAATTTTATTAAATCTATCTTTATATCTCTATCATGTCTTCCTGATCCTGCGGCTTGTTCGCGGGATTTTGGGTTGAGTGATTCAATACTAATCAGCGTTTTTTATAAAATAAATCACCTAACGACGCGCGTGCGTAAGGTGTAAAACATCAATAATGTATCTAAAAATAGTGTACTCCCCGAATCATCTCGGTAAAAAACGTACTTCTATAGTTGATTGAATTTTAAATGACTAATTTTCTATATATTGCTGCTTGTTTGCGTTATTCAGAAGATCTTAATCAGCTATCTATTTCTTTATAAAGATCACGCTATTGTGGGGTTAGATCTTCAATTAAATTCAATTTTCACTGTCTGCACCAGTTTTTAAGGTCTTTCTCACGACGTGCAATGTCCACATAAATTTCATGAGCCTCATAGTAGACCAACATATGAATATTAGCCTGG
>CAZZGV010000034.1:9687-12065 GCA_964654255.1 uncultured Legionella sp.
TTGCTTAGCTGTGTTCCAGGAGTAGTGCTTAGCCTAGTTGAGTTATGTGCCATGTCTATTTTTTGAACCAGTATAAAAGATATCCGTGAATCTCTTAAACGCTATCTTCGTTCTTTTGAGTAATAAATTATAAAGTTGATTGCCCAATGGATTTTTGTGTCATCGGGTACTTCGTTGACTTATAGATAGGTTTTTCGAAGCGACATGTAGATGGTAGGACGTTATGCTATATTACCTAGCCATTTTAAGCCGACATAGCCGCCCTGGATTTGGAAATTAAGTTGGGTTTGGATAGGGCGGCCTGAGGCTGCTAATCCATGCGCTGAAGCACTGGTATTTTGAGCGCTAAAGTAGTTGGCCCACATCCATCCTGCATCTAAGGTGATGTCGCTATTTCCTATAGTATGGGTATAGCGTGCGCCAGTCTTAGCTTCAATCTCCGGTACGACTGCAGTGGTAGAGCCTGAGCCAGCGACATTCAATGGGCCGCTTAAGCTGTAAACATTCACTGCTGTGTATTCACCCAAAACGAATTGATTGAATTTACTACCTCCAACTAGCAATGCCGAGGCAGTTTTTCCATATATAGTAAAATTTTGTTTCAAATTATAAAATAGATCAATTCCAAGGCGTGGGCCAAAACCGCTGTACTTCATTGATGTGTTGGAATTGGTAATGTTTAGATATTCATTTGCCTCATTTGCTGTGTTGTAAGATGCAATTGTGTTAGCAACAGTTGTTTGAATGTTGGCGTATTGAAAGCCGCCATGAAAACGAATTGTTGTTGAGTTGGTGAAATTAACAAGTTGTCCTAACTCAAAATTTACTGCATTCCATGTTGTTTTCAAAGAAAAGGCTACATTAGAAAAAAAAGTTGCACTGGTTAATTCATCTTGAATGAAGCTGTATATCATGGAATCACGTTGCAAAAGCGTATTGGTTGAATGGTTATAAGAATACCAATTGAAGTTTAAATCATTACCACTTAGAAAATTATAGGCTGCTTCCAATTTTAATCCCCATCCGTGGGTCTTAATATTATTGGTTACACTATTTTTGAAGTTAAGCGAACGGGTCCTGTAGTAAAGGCACCTTGGGTTGGAGGGATAGCATTATTTGTTTGTGTGAACGCTGTGGAATAATTTGGATTTAAATACAGTGCTTGAATGCCTAAGTCCCAAAATTTTTTTGGGTCGAGAGAGCGTATGGGAGCTGAAATACTAGGTAGGACTTGAGCGTGGCTTATTACGTTTGTACTTAAGACAATAAACGTGACTATAGTTTTTTTAATGAACATTTTATTACCATCCGTGGCTTTAATGAAATAGAGAACGTTGAAATATTCCGGCTATTCAGCAAACATCGAACTCACAGATTCCTCTATATTAACTCGCTTAATGGCTTGAGCTAACATATCGGCCAGGCTTACTACTCTGATTTTACTGCAATTTTGTGCCGCTTCTGAGAGGGGGATTGTATCAGTTACTACAACTTCGTCCAGTGAGGAATGCATGATGTTTTCAATGGCTGGGCCTGATAAAACAGGGTGGGTGATATAAGCTCGTACACTAATTGCCCCATTTCGTTTGAGCTCATGGGCTGCTGTGCACATGGTGCCTGCTGTATCAACGATATCGTCAATAATAATGCAATGGCGTCCTTTGGGTTCACCAATAATATGCATGACCTCAGATTTGTTAGGGCCACTGCGTCGCTTATCGATGATGGATAGCTCTGCATCATTAAGACGTTTGGCCATAGCTCTTGCGCGAACAACGCCGCCCACGTCAGGGGATATAACCATTAAATTGCTAAGTTTTTTTTGTCGAATGTCTTCAAGTAAAATAGGTGTTGAATAGACATTATCAACAGGCATATAAAAAAAACCTTGTATTTGATCTGCGTGTAAATCAACCGTTAACACACGACAGATGCCTACCGAGGCCATCATATCTGCTACTACTTTTGCGGTAATGGGCACACGTGCTGAGCGTACGCGTCTATCTTGACGAGCATAGCCAAAATAAGGGACAACAGCAGTGATTCGTGTAGCAGATGAGCGGCGCAGAGCGTCGGCCATAGTCAGCAATTCCATTAAATTGTCATTTGCTGGTGCACATGTGGATTGGATGATGAAGACATCTTTTCCACGGACATTTTCGTGGATTTCAATCATGGTTTCACCGTCACTAAATGTACTGACGGTCGCGTCACCAATAGGAATTTGTAGATGAGCAGAAATTTTAAGAGCTAGCTCAGGATTTGCATTACCAGTAAAAATCATCATTGTTGACATGTGCATAAAACCTTAAGTGAGCGGGTTACTTAAACACATAGCAGAAGACAGCCAGAAAGATATTATTGTTGTTTAAGCGATC
>CAZZGV010000035.1:0-1489 GCA_964654255.1 uncultured Legionella sp.
TGCGCTACGCCCCGACTGGAGGAGAATAATAGCGTCTCTTTTCATAAATAACAAGATTGCTGTGGTGCCAGAGCAAATTTAAATGCAATTTACAGCGGCTCAAATCACAGCTAACCAAACGCATTAATACCTGTTATATGACGCCCCAAGATCAATGTATGCACATTATCGCTGCCTTCATAGGTAAACACGGACTCTAAATTCAACATATGACGAATCACGGGATACTCTAAACTAATACCGTTAGCGCCTAATAGATTGCGGCAACTGCGTGCAATTTTAAGCGCTTCTCGACACGCGTTGCCTTTAGCAAGTGAAATCATCACAGGTGTTTCACGTCCTGCATCTTTCAAACGACCAATTTGCAAATTCATGCATTGCGCTTTCACAATTTCGGTATACATGTCGGCTAAATCTTTTTGTATCAATTGAAAAGAAGCTAGTGGCTTATCAAATTGCTTGCGCTCTAAAAGATAATCACGCGTTGCATCAAAGCATGCCATTGCTGAGCCCATAGCTCCCCAGGCAATACCATACCTTGCTTGACTCAAACAACTTAATGCAGCACCTAAGCCTTTTTCAGTGCCTGGCAATAAATTCTCATCGGGTATAAATACGTCATCAAATATTAACTCGCCGGTAACAGATGCACGCAACGACATTTTTGATTTTATGGCACGAGCGGTAAACCCTTTAAATTTTTTTTCAACAATAAAGCCACGAATACCATCGTTTGTTTTCGCCCAAACGATGGCAATATCCGCAATAGTAGCATTGGTAATCCACATTTTTGAGCCATTTAAACACCAGCCACCGTCTACTTTTTTTGCGTTAGTAAACATACTCGCAGGATCCGATCCTGAATCAGGCTCTGTCAAACCAAAACAACCAATGATATGTCCTGCTGCCATCTTGGGTAAAAATCGTTTTTTTTGTGCCTCATCGCCGTAACGAAAAATAGGATACATGCATAATGAGCTTTGCACAGATACAAAACTGCGTAAGCCACTATCACCACGCTCTAACTCCTGACAGACCAAGCCATATGCCACATAAGATGCATCTGCACCGCCATACTGCACAGGCAAGGTAAGCCCTAATAACCCCAACTCTGCTGATTTTTTTATTAACTCAGGAGGAAACGTACCATGCTCAAACGACTCCGCCATAAGAGGAACAACATCATGACTGACAAAGCGCGCAACACTATCACGAATCATCCTCTCATCATCGTGCAATTGCTCATCAAGAAATAGTAAGTCGTCCACGTTCCTTCTCCTTCGTCATTTGCCTCACTGTATCAATAATTTTATCCCTACTTGGTAATAGGTATTGCCACGCAGTTCCTAATGGAATAAAACAATCGTCCCCTGTAATCCGCTTAATAGGTAAATGAGACAAACCATGCTCCATGAAAAGAGTCATCAAACCCTCACTCAATGAACCACTACGACGCCCCTCATCAACAATAAGCAACTGTTTGGCATCT
>CAZZGV010000035.1:1499-12060 GCA_964654255.1 uncultured Legionella sp.
CACTTCACGCAATATAGCTTCTACGGGAAGAGGACTTAACCAATGCAAATCTATAATTTTTATAGCAGTACCATGGTGTTCTTGCAAAATTTTTGCAGCCTGCCGCGATAAATAATAACCATTGGCATAGGTTAAAATCACAGTATCACCCTCACCGTAACTACTTACCTCACCCAAAGCAATGCTCTCATCAATAACAGGATACTCAAACAACCATTCATTGTCGCCAGGTTCATGCAAATCTTTTGTCATGTATAACGCAATTGGTTCTAAAAAGACGGCAATCCGCCCCTCTTCCTGGGCTAATTTTATACATGTCCGTAATAGCTTAGCAGCATCTGGTCCATTTGATGGACAAGCAACGATAACACCTGGCAAATCTCGTAACACTGCTATCGAATTATCATTGTGAAAATGCCCACCAAATCCCTTTTGATAAGCAAGACCAGGAATGCGAATCACCATTGGGTTTTTATATTGCCCATTAGAAAAAAACGACAGTGTTGATGCCTCGCCTCTTAACTGATCTTCTGCATTATGCAAATACGCTAAAAACTGAATTTCTGGCACAGGAAGAAAGCCATTATGCGCCATGCCAATTGCAGTACCTAATATGGTTGTTTCATCAAGAATGGTATTAAAAACACGTCGTTGACCAAAACGTGCTTGCAGATCGGCGGTAACGCGATATACCCCACCTTTTTTCCCAACATCTTCACCAAACACTAGCATATTTGGATACTGCATCAATAAATCAGCTAACGCAAAATTGATATGCTGGCACAAATGACGTTTCATACCCAATTGACTATACGTTGATCCGAAAACCTCCTTACGCTGCGTTTCATCTGGAAGCGGATACACCACATCTTGAAACTGTTTAGGAAGCAACGAGGACATAATTTCTTCAGCGCTACTTAGTTTCGGGTAATTAAGTATTTCAATCGTCTTTGCTTTAATCAAAGCACGATTATCTTCATATAAATCAACGATTCCTTGCAGTGTCATCCATCCTGCATCATACATAATTCTTGCTGTATGTAATAAAGGATCATTTGCTTCTGTACGCTCTATCTCACATTGTGCGCGATATTGTGACTCGATGTCTGAACCCGCATGGCCCAATAATCTGACACAACGCATATGTAAAAAAACCACCTGTTTTTTGGTACGTGCTATATGTGCAGCCTCAACTGCTTTAGCATAACAATCAGCAATATTTAACCCATCACACACTATATAATTAAAACCAGGCCGGTTTTTAACAGAAGCCTCTATCCACGTCTCCGCGGTAGGCATAGAAATACCAATGCCATTATCTTCACAAATAAGCACTAAGGGCAGCGGATATCGCTGTTCAGCAATCCATGAGCATGCATTAAAGGTGGCCTGTGCAGATGCATGATTGACTGATGCATCACCAAACGAACATACAATCACTGAATCAGGTAATAAATTGCTATGAATGTGCAGCTCTTTAGCACGTGTTATAGAGACAGCAGCACCTAATGCTTTGGGTAAATGTGAAGCAATGGTTGATGTCTGCGGGGGAATGGTTAATGGCACGCTACCAAACACTTTATGACGGCCACCAGCAATAGGATCATCCGCTGCTGCTACCAAAGATAATAAAATGTCACGAACACCATCACTCTTTTTTGCTTGTTTAGCACGCTGCAAATAAAATGCACCACTTCGATAATGCAAAAACGCCATATCTGTATAATTAAACACGCAACCAAACGCAGCATTCCCCTCATGGCCACTACTACCAATTGTATAATAGGCTAACCCTTTATCTTTGAGCTGGCGCGCAATTAAATCAAGCAAACGAGATTTAATCTGTGAATCAAAAAGTTCAATGGCCGTTTTTTTATCCAATCCAGCCATTGCAGGAGTGATAGCGCTTTTAGCATCAGGAAAATCAGCTTGCTTAACGCGTTTTAAAAATTGCTCATCAACCACACTGGCTCGATCCAACATCATGACACCCGGTCTATTGACCAATTACAAGAAAGATCAGTATAGTCAAAGGGGTTTACAAAGTACAAGCTGAAAATAGGAATGATAAAATATGAAATGGATAGCGTGGTTTTCAGCATTATTACTGTCAGCTTGCATATGCACAAACACTGAAATTTTAGAGTCGCCGCAGGTTATTACTGCATCACCAAAACACAAGCCATTTAGATGCCCTTCGGATTCGGTTGACGTAACAACGACCACTGTTAAATTATATTAAGAATCTACTTATCCAACATACCCGTAATTTTTTCTACAGAAACCGCAGGAGAAAAATAAGGGCCTTGGGCATATAAACAACCCAGTTGTTTGATTTTTTTTACCGTCTTTAGATCAGCAACCCCACCAGCAAGTACCGTTAAATTTAGTACGCCCGCTAATTTAAGCGCGGCAGCTACAATGTTCAATTTTTTCTCATCAACCATCATATTTTGCACAAACGACTCATCAATCTTAATTTCACTGATAGGAAAATTGGTGAGATAAATAAAAGATGAATAACCGCTGCAAAAATCGCTAATAACAATCTTTACGCCTAAATCAGACAATTTCTTCAGCACAACGCTTGAACGAGCTTGATCGCTCAAACAAGCTTTTTCTGTTAGCGCAAGTTTCAAATTACCTGGCAAAAAAACGCTCTCTTTTAATAAGTTTTCAACAAATTCAGGAAGCTCTAAATCTGCTGCATCAAATAAATTAACTGTAATAGAAATATTATGACCAGCTTGATGCCATATAGAAAGCTGCTCTACAGCATGTTCTAACATACGCGCCGTCAATTTCCTAATTAAGATAGTGCCTTCAATCACTGGTAATAATTGCTCTATATTCATCGTGCCATCTTCCATATTACGGAAGTGAACCATGCTCTCAGCACCCACAATTTTATCTGTTTTTAATTCCAAATAAGGTTGATACCAAATATCAATTTCATCGCTATCAATAGCGTGATTTAACTCTTTTAATTTACCGTCTTTTTCTTGAGTCTTTTTACCCATACTGACGTGGTATATGGCATAAGATAATCTTTCTTTCTCCGCATAAAACAAACTGGTGCTTGCATGATAGATTAACGCCGCATCAGTATCCCCGTGTGATGGATAAAGTGCCACACCAAGTGTAGTGGTAACATTCACACTATCACCACCTAACATAAAATTAGTTGCTGTTGCTGATAATAAATTCGATAAAATAATCTCTAACTGATGCTCTTTTTTTAGTCTAGGAATCAATATGGCAAACTCAGCTCCCTGAAGCCTGGCTACCATGTTCATCCCCATATACGCTTGTAATAAAAATGGTTCCAATAAAATTGATTTTAGTTTTTCCGCAAATTGAACCAGTAAACTATTGGCATTAAATCGACCATGTTTATAATTTATTTCTTTAAACGCATTAATATGTAATAAGATAACCGCAAGCTCTTCCCCCTTACCTATTTGTTTAATCCCTTGGTTAATTCGTTGGCTTAATAAACGTTGATTGCTTAAACCGGTAAGGTAATCATGATTAGTTTCATAGTGAAGTTTTAACTCCAAGTCGCTGCTTTTATTAACCAGCTCTCGAGTTTTATCTTCGATCAAGGTCTCAACCGTACTTACCAATTCATAACAAAATGATTGCCCCCAGTAGGCATACAAAAAAGGAGTTAGATCAAGCGCCCATAGAGCAGGATTTGATTTTTGAGCAAGAATCATACCGTGTACATTTATATACCCGGTCATCTTATAAGAAACAAGAATAGTTGCTATTAAAATACTTAATATGGAGATCACAAGACCCAATACGGCATATCTGTTAACATGGTCTTTTAAAACCTCGGACCGCATCACTAAGTGCTTTTTGATAGCCATCTGCCGAATCACTTTAAAGGTTGCTTGAATAGAGAATCGGCAGCTTTAGCTATAACTTTAGGATTTTTTTGAAATTTTTCCTGATAAGTTTAAATTACTTCTACGTCTTCTGCCTGTGGGCCTTTTTGACCTTGACCTGCTTTAAATAAAACCGCGGCACCTTCTTGCAGAGTTTTAAAACCACTGCCTTGTATAGCACTGAAATGAACAAAATAATCTTTACCATTGCTTTCAATAAAACCAAAACCTTTACCTTCATTAAACCATTTAACTGTACCGCGTACTTTCTCTGACATTTACTGCTCCTTAGCATTTAAAATCTAACTGTATTACTTTTTCTACAACTTGAAACCTCTCAATGAGAGGGCCATACCAACAACTAGTTTGTTGCGTACCCAACTATTCTGATACCCTACAAAATACTCTGTCAAGTAACCTTACACTATAATTTTTTTTTATTCATCACTCGCGGTATAACCACACCCCTCATGAGGACAAAGAATTTGTCGACCAGAACGTTTCGTTTCTTTAACGGTTAATATTGGCCACGCACATTGCGGACATTGCTTATTCAAAGGCTCGTTCCATAATGCATAATCGCATTTGGGATAACTTGCACATGAATAGAATATTTTTCCTTTGCGTGACTTACGTTGCAAAATCGTCGAAGCAGTGCATTTGGGGCACATCACCCCGGTATCAGCTGGTTTTTCTAATGGCTCAATAAATTTGCAATCCGGGTAGTTACTACAACCAATAAAGCGCCCATAACGCCCTGTTTTTATATGCAATGCTCCTTTACAATCGGGACAAGCACGCCCTTCAACAACCTCGGTTGCTGGTGCTTCACCACCTTGTGTATTGAGATCTTGCGTATAATCACAATCAGGGTAGCCAGTACAGCCAATAAAACGCCCTCTTTTACCCAAACGAATAGCTAACGGTTTTTCACATTTAGGGCATTTGTCGTCGAGTAATTCAGTGGTTACATCCTTACGTTGCACTTGTGCATCAATAGTATTAACTTGCTGAATAAATGGTTTCCAAAATTCCTCTAATACAGGAATCCACTCCTTCTCGCCCCGTGCAATGGCATCTAATGTATCCTCAAGCTGTGCTGTAAATTTATAATCAACATAACGGGTAAAATAATCCGTTAAAAAATGACTCACTATACGGCCCACATCGGTTGGCGAAAAACGCTTTTTATCAACGATCGCGTACTCTCGTTGTTGCAACGTATGAATAATCGAGGCATACGTCGAAGGTCTGCCAATATCGAACTCTTCTAACGCTTTTACTAAAGACGCCTCGGAATAACGCGGTGGAGGTTCGGTGAAATGTTGATTAGCAAGAATATCTAACAAGATAACTTTATCACCAACGGCTAAAGCCGGTAATAAAACCGCATTTTCCTCGTCATCTTTTGAATCATCTCGGCCTTCTTCATATACCAGGAGAAAACCAGGAAAAACAATGGTTGAACCATTGGCACGAAAAATATTGCCTTCACCACAGTTCATATCAACAGCCACTGTATTAAGTAACGCCTCAGACATTTGGCAAGCAAGCGTGCGCTTCCATATCAAACTGTAAAGTTTAAATTGATCCGCTGTTAAAGAGCGCTCCACCATTTCAGGATGGCGCTTTATAGAGGTGGGACGAATAGCTTCATGCGCCTCTTGAGCATTTTTAGATTTAGTTTTAAAAACACGAATAGTTTTAGCGCAATTCTCATCGCCATAACGCTCACAAATATACGCCCTAATCTCTTCCACGGCTTCCGTGGCTAGATGCACAGAATCGGTACGCATATAAGAAATCAAACCCATGGTACCCGAACCAATATCAATCCCTTCATATAGTTGCTGAGCTACCATCATTGTTTTTCGAGCAGTAAACCCTAATTTTCTTGCAGCTTCCTGCTGCAATGTCGATGTTATAAATGGAGCGGATGGATTGCGTTTGCGCTGTTTTTTATCAATATTGCTAACAACCAAAATCCCTTGCGCTTGTTTTAACAGATCGGCCTGAATTTGGTGTGCTTGCTGCTCTTGATTCACTGTAAATTGTTGTAATTTTTCCTGCTTGTAATGCGTCAAACGAGCATCAAACGGTGTGGTATCTGACTGACACTGCGCGATTAATCGCCAATATTCTTGTGGTATAAATTTTTCAATGTCTTCTTCGCGTTCAACAATCAAGCGAAGAGCTGGACTTTGTACACGCCCTGCAGACAAACCACGCCTAATTTTTTTCCATAATAACGGTGAAAGATTAAAACCAACTAAATAATCAAGCGCTCGTCTAGCTTGCTGAGCATTCACCAAATCCATCGCAATATCACGCGGACTGCTTATTGCTTCACTAACCGCTGCTTTTGTAATTTCATTAAAGAAAATGCGTTTAACTGCTTTATCTTTAAGTAAATTGCGCGATTTCAATAATTCATAAACATGCCAAGAGATAGCCTCGCCTTCACGATCAGGGTCAGTTGCGAGTAAAAGGGTATCAGCTTTTTTAATGGCTTTGGCAATCAGTTCAATATGACGAGCATTTTTTTCAAGAGGACTATACGTCATCGCAAAATTTCGATCAGGATCAACCGAGCCTTTGCGAGCAGGCAGATCGCGTACATGCCCATAAGATGCATATACCTCATAATCGTCACCTAAATATTTTTGTATAGTCTTAGCTTTCGCGGGCGATTCAACGATTACAAGGTACTTACTCATGTGTGTAACCTTTTCCTAAAATTTACAGCAATCTTGCAAAATACAATCAATGCAACGGTAATTTATCTTCCTTGTGATACAACACAAGATCAAGAAAAGCAAGTTGCTGAGGATCCAAATTAGCTGCAAGCGTCGTTCTAATCGTCCATTTTGTTTCCTGTAACGTAACAAAACGCGACTCAGAAAATAGCAGCTGATTAATAATTAATTCCAATACATCTGGCGCAAGAATACCCCAAGATGCAACACGCACCAAAAATTGATAACTAGCTTTGGTGAGCTTGATTTGTTCAACGTCGGTAAAAACACGTATCGAATCAAACTGCGCTGATTTAACAAACACTGCTTGTGTTTCTGTGTTGGATAAACTCTGTATATCCGTTTGTTTTTCACAATCCGGGTCGTTATTATCCGTTAACAACCGGCTTTCTTTAAGTTGAGATAAGGTTTTTTCGAATAAATTCAACAACATCTCAAAAAAATTATCTTTCATGTTGCACACCTCATATAACCACCGGATATTGCTTTAATAACGCCTTGTAATTCTAATTCAGCTAAATTACAAACCACCTCTTCGACCCCAAGTCCACTACGATTAATAATCTGATCAACCGTTGTTACTTCAAACCCAATGCACTTTACTAGGTTTTTATTCTCTCTTGCAAGGGCCAATTTAAACTCTATTGCACTTTCGTCATGTTCTATGCCCAACTCATCGAGCACATCCGAGCTCGATACAACCAACTTAGCACCTTGTTGCAATAAGTGATGGCAGCCCATTGATTCAGGGTTATATATGGACCCAGGAATAGCCAGCACATCTCGATTTTGATCCAACGCGAAACGTGCAGTGATCAAAGAACCACTTCGAATTGCAGCTTCAACAACCAGTGTGACCAAAGACAAGCCACTTATTATACGATTTCTACGGGGAAAATGTCCAGCTACAGGAGCACTTTGCAGTGGAAACTCACTCATCAACAACCCATATTGACATATTTTTTCAGCTAATCGTGCATGTCGGCGTGGATAAATACAATCAATCCCCGTGCCCATAACAGCAACGGTTTTACCCTCTGCTTCTAAACAGCCGCTATGCGCTTGAGCATCAACTCCAAGCGCTAATCCACTAACAATGGTAATATTTTTCTTTGCTAGCTCAAATGCAAACCGCCACGCTGTTTCACTGCCAGTTATAGACGGTTTACGACTCCCAACCATTGCAACGGTGGGTTGTTTTAAACAAGATAGATCCCCAATCGTATATAATACAGGCGGTGGATCAGGGATTTCTTTCAACAACGAAGGATACTCGGGATCACACCATGTCAATAAAGAATGGTATGCAGCCTCTTGCCAACGCCAATCAGCATCAACCTTGTGTAAATCAAACGCTTTAATTCCGGACGCTATTAATTTAGGCACACCTGCCTGTTCTATTTGCTCAACTGAAAGCTGAAACAATTCCTCAAGTTGAGGCCAACGCTTCAATAGTTTTGCAGTCGTACGTGGTCCTATATGAGCTATGCGATTTAACGCCAGCAAGTAGTGTTTATTGTTCATGGATTTGTCACAGTATCCAGCTTTGTAATGGCTCGAATAGAACGAACAACCAACGCGTAGCTCGTTTGAGAAAATACTCGAAATACCATCACCTCACCTATGCGTTCTGGGGGCAAGGTTACACATTGTTTATCACAAGGACCTTTTTCTTTGTAATGAAACAAATTATTTTTAACTAAACGAGGTCTGCTATACACACCCAACACATCTCCTGCTTGCAAACCTGCGTCATGCCCCCGATTCAATACAGCAACGAGCCCTACACCACCTTGCGTATAATCACCAGCCAAGTCGATAATTAACCCCCGAACATTTACTAATGGAGGTTTTGGTTCAAAATAAAAATCAAATGCCGGAAACGTATTAGGCATAACCCGATCTTGAAGACGCACTCCTTGCATAATATCCGTTATCATAACAGTGGCGGGGTTCCCATTTCTGACTAATTCAGCATAGCCAACTAATGATGCTTTATACCCCAAACATTCTTTAGTAAGAGGATCATGGTAAGTCCCACACCGTCGATAAATAGCATAGGTCTTAACCTCCCCAATCGGTGGCGGGATAGGGCATAAATTTTCTACGTACACTTCATCCCCCTGACCCGCCATCAAATGTTCATTTGTGAATGCAATAATAAATGGGGCGTTTTCTAACGCATCCCTATCTAATACTAAAGAACCCGTTAAAAAAGGCTTAATATCTTCAAGTGGGATAGGCAGAATGGCATCGTCTAGAGGCATGGGCCTAGCGTGAGGAGATAACTTGACAACCCCATTTGATAAAACCCTCAAATAGGGTTGTTCATTATGATAACGCAGCGCAATAATCGCGCCAGGGTACAAACGATTGGGATTTTGAATCTGAGAATTAGCATGCCACAACGCTTTCCATTCCCAAGGGTTTTTCAAATAACCGTTAGCAATACTCCACAATGTATCACCAGGTTGAACAACGTAACGCGTAGGGGCATCTGGTCTAAGAGTAAACGCCTGACCATAAATTGATATAATCAGACAAAAAAACAACAATAAATATCGCATTTAAACGTCCTAATCCTTGGAATCTAATGTAGGTTGGCTTTCTACGTCCTCAATACGCCTTATGTAGTACAATTTATTTACACGTTGCGGTAGCGTACGATATTAGCGATAATAGCACGCATTTATTGTTTTGAAACTGACTGAATATGGCTATTCGTAAGATTATTTACTTGCCTGATCCACGATTAAGGCTTATCACAAAACCAGTAGAAACCTTTGATGATGATTTACAAGCGTTAATCGAAGATATGTTTGATACTATGTATGACGCTAAGGGCGTAGGACTTGCAGCTCCTCAAATTGCGGTCAACCTGTGTCTATCGGTTGTCGATGTCATTGGTGATAAAAAACAACAACTCGTACTCGCCAATCCCAAAATCATTGCCTCGCATGGCAAGATTGACTATCAAGAAGGATGCCTATCTGTTCCTGGGGCCTACGATACCGTGACACGTGCTGAAAAAGTAACTATACGAGCTCAAGATCGCTTTGGGAAACCTTTTGAAATGACTGCAGAAGGTTTATTAGGTGAGTGTTTTCAACACGAAATTGATCACCTAAATGGTAAATTATTTGTTGATTTGCTATCACCCATTAAACGCGCAATGGCAAGAAAAAAAGTCGATAAATTCAAACGTTATAACGAGCGTAAATGAAGATCGTATTTGCGGGAACACCAGCGTTTACACTGCCCTGCTTAGAGGCCTTGGGCAATTCTCAACACCAATTACAAGCCATTTACACGCAACCCGATCGCCCAGCAGGACGTGGTCGGAAATTACAAGCATCTGCGGTCAAAGAATGGGCCGAAGCGCATCAGCTGCCTGTATTACAACCCCTTAATTTTAAACAACAAGAAACCATTGAACAATTAGCCGCCTTCGAACCTGATTTGTTAATTGTTATTGCTTACGGCTTAATTTTGCCGCGCACCGTTCTTGACTTACCGCGCTTAGGATGCATCAATGTTCACGCCTCGCTCTTACCGCGCTGGCGCGGCGCCTCACCCATTCAACATGCAATTTTAAAAGGCGATACAGAAACAGGCGTTACTATCATGCAAATGGATGTCGGAATGGACACAGGCGCTATGTTAGCCCATGCAACACTGATGATTGGCAATAGCACAGCCACTGAACTGCACGATCGTTTAGCACAAGCAGCCGTTGCACCACTGCTCGCGACCCTAGACGCATTAGAATCTGGCGAGATAAAAGCAACTGCTCAAGATAATCATTTAGCAACCTATGCACCCAAAATCAATAAAGAAGATGCCTCTATCAATTGGCATCAACCTGCTGTTGTTATTGATCGTCAAATACGCGCATTTAATCCCTGGCCTATT
>CAZZGV010000036.1:0-12055 GCA_964654255.1 uncultured Legionella sp.
CTTTTAACCAATGCATGTTGGTCGGCTTTAAAAAATCCATAACTGACAAGGCTAGTTGTCACCACAAGGCTTGCGATGAATAAAAAGCCTATATAATAACGAAACTCTTCATCTTGCCAATAATGCTTAAGGCTCCACTTTTTAAATCCAATAAAATGCAGTGAAAAATTTGTTCCTCCAACTAGCATGAACAGACAAGCAATGAGCTCAATGGCATCACTATTATAATAGGCGAAACTAGCATCATGCATAGAAAACCCGCCGGTTGATACTGTCGCAAAACTTTCACCAAGCGCATCAAACCAGTCCATGCCTGTCATCCAATAACAAAGCATGCACAACAAGGTTAATAGGAAATAAATAAACCACAATGCTTTTGCTGTATGCGCAATACGCGGTGTGAGCTTAGCGTCTTTCATGGGACCTGGTGTTTCTGCACGGTATAATTGCATGCCTCCAACCCCTAACATAGGTAAAATAGCTACGGCTAAAACTACAATACCCATGCCACCTAAAAACTGTAATTGTTGTCGATAAAACAAAAGTGAGTGGGGTAGGTCATCTAAATGGGTAATGATGCTTGCGCCAGTGGTTGTGAAGCCTGAGACTGATTCGAAAAGTGCGTCAGTCATGCTATGGTTATTATCAATGGCGAATAGAAATGGTAACGACGCAAAAAAACACAAAACAAACCAAAATAACACCACAATTAAAAAACCATCTCTGATTTTTAATTCTTGTTGATGACGGCGGCAGCTAAACCATAAGATAATGCCGGTGCTTAGTGTGCATGCAAATGCCGCGATAAAAGGTAGCCAAAATGTTTCATGAAAAACAAGATTGAACAGTAGGGGGGTGAGCATGCTAAGACTAAATAAAATAAGAAGTATGCCAATAAGTCGTGTGATGGTTTTAATTTGCATGGTCTTCACTCATATATGTCAAATTAACTTGAAATAATGCTTCAACCTGACGAACGTAGCGTTTTTTAAGTAGCAGTAAAATAACATGGTCGTCTGCTTTCAATATGAATTCTGAATGTGCAATATATACGGTTTCTTCGCGGACAATGGCTGCGATTAAACAACTGGGTGGTAACTCAATGTCGGCCAAACGGCGACCGATCACCTGTGACGAGTTTTCATTCCCACTCAGCACCAGTTCAATGGCTTCCGCTTCTTCGTTTTGTAGGCAGTGAACCTTCACCATGTTACCGCGGCGTAATTTGGTGAGAATACTGCCAATAGTAATAAGCTGCGGAGAAATGGCATGGTCAATGGTGCTTTCTTCTATTAAGCCCACATAGGCATTGCGATTAACCAATGTTATTGTATGCCTAGCACCAAGGCGTTTGGCTTGCAGGCATGACATAATATTAGCTTCATCATCATTGGTTACCGCACAAAAGACATCGGTAAATTCGATGTTTTCATTAATCAGTAGGTCGCGATCGGCAATGTTCCCTTGCAACACCGTTGCTTTATGTAATTGGGATGCGAGATCGTTTGCTCGCTGTAGATTATGATCGATTATTTTTATTCGGTAGCGTTCTTCAAGGGATTGTGCGAGTTTGCTGCCAATATGTCCGCCGCCGGCGATAATAATGCGGCGATTTGGGTGTGTGTAACGGCCTAAAGCAATCATCACTTGATGAATTGCTTGAGGAGAAGCAATAAAAAGCACATCATCTTCTTTTTCAATCATGCAGTCATTTTGCAAAGGAATAGCTACGTTGTTGCGAAAGATGGCCACAACGCTTGCCTCAATAGCACTTAGGTGTTTATCCAGTTGACCAATGGTTTTTCCAACCATAATCCCGCCAGCTTGTGGTTGGATAGTAACGAGTAATACTCGTCCCTCAGCAAAATCAAGGACTTGGGCCGCGCCTGGGTAATCAATTAAATTAACAATATGTTCGGTAACTAATTTTTCTGGGCTAATACATACATCAACAGGAACATGACTATTGTTGAAGAGCTCAGGGTATTGATAATAATGCCTGGAACGAATACGGGCTATTTTGTTAGGGGTGCCGAATAAACTATAGGCGATTTGGCATGCCATCATGTTAACTTCATCACTGTTGGTAACAGCAACAAGCATATCAGCTTTTTGAATGCCTGCTTCTATCAGTGTATCTGGGTGTGATGCGCACCCTCGCACGGTTTTAATATCCATGCGATGTTGTAATTCACTTAGGCAATCCTCATTGACATCAATCAGTGTAATATCATTATCATGAGCTAGATTTTGAGCCAATGTTCCGCCTACTTGACCGGCACCAAGAATAACGATGCGCATATGCACTCCTGTATAACTGTGTTTTAGGGTAAAAGAGCCACGTATATTAGGGGCTAGAGGTTAAATAATTTACCTTCATACACAAATGTAGCTGCGCCTGTTAAAAATATAGGGCCACTTATCAGCGGCCATTCAATTAATAAATCTCCACCAGGCAAGCTGACGGTTACTTTTTCTGCTAATTGATGGTATTTGCGGCCAATAGCTACAGCAGCTACCGCACCACTACCGCAGGCCAGGGTTTCACCGCAGCCTCGCTCATAAACACGTAAATGTATATGGCTGGGATTGATGATCTGCATAAAGCCTGCATTGGTTTGCTCTGGAAATAAGATATGCTCACTGATTTGTTGCCCGATGTCGGATATAGGTGCTGTAGTCACATCAGGGACTACAAGCACGGCGTGGGGGTTTCCCATGCTTACAGCATATACAATAGCGTGGTGGTCATTTGCTAATGGTAACGTGTAAGTAATATCCTGCTGTTGTACATTTAGGGGAATATCCTGAGGCTCAAATTTAGGTTGTCCCATATTAACCGTAACGGTTTCATTGTCGTTAATATGCAGCTGCATAAGCGTGGTTGTGGTGGCAACAGTAATTAATGAGTTGTCAGTAAGTCCATAGTGTTGAGCGAATCGAGCCAGGCATCGTGCCCCGTTGCCGCATTGGCTAACCTCTTGTCCGTTTGAATTAAAAATGCGGTAAAAAAAATCGACATCAGGTTGATCGCTTTTTTCAACAAGTAAGCACTGATCAAATCCAACGCCTGTGTTTCGTTTAGCTAGAGACGCAATCTCAAGAGGGGTCATATTAATTTGTTGGTTTATGGCGTCAATCACCATGAAATCGTTGCCCAAGCCATGCATTTTTGTAAATTTAAAATTCATTATGCAGCTCGGTGAGCGTGATGTTGTGGTGTTGAGGAAGGCAGATAAAGAGGCCCTTTTTGCCCGCAGGAGGTTAAAAGAGTGACTACGATGCAAATAGCAACGAGATGGGCAGGAGTTTTAAACATGATAATTACCGAGCTAATTCAAAAACTATAGAATAATTTATCAGCAAATCATCATGAACACCATTCATCTATGAAAAGACGGTTAAATTTTAGGCAGCTAGAACGGGCACTTTTGACAAGCTTACTTCTTGCCATGTGAGCGTGCATTAGCGATAATTCGCCTTTTGTCGGAGTTATGTTGTTGAACGTTTATATAAAAGAGCCACAACAACCAGCACATGCTTGCATCATTTGGATGCATGGTTTGGGCGCTGATGCTCAAGATATGGCAGGATTAGCGACGCAATTGCCTGTTACTGTTGCACTTCGGCATGTATTTATTGATGCTCCAGTGCGTCCTGTGACGATTAATAATCGTATGCCTATGCGAGCATGGTATGATATTTTCGGCGCGAAACTGACTGATCGAGAAGATAGTGAGGGTATTGGACAATCAGACGCCATGATTCGTCAAGTGATAGATAATCAACATGCTGATGGGTTTTCCTCACAGCAGATTTTTTTGGCAGGGTTTTCACAGGGTGGAGCTATGGCTTTATTTACGGGCTTGCAAATGGACAAACCCCTTGCTGGAATCATCGCATTATCCGGTTATCTACCATTAGCTGCTGCATGCAATATATCGCTTGATAAAGATACACCAATATTTGCGGCAGGTGGGCAGTATGACCCTGTTGTTTTGCCTACCTGGAGCAAACAAAGCATAGAGATGTTGAAGGCTCGAGGATTTCAAAAAATAACGTGGTATGAGTATCCGATGGAGCATGCTATTTGCGCCGAGGAAATTAAAGATTTAGCTCGGTGGTTAAACATACAAGTGGCTTTATGCGCACCTGGTGGAGAGGTCTGATGACAAATGTTAAAAAAGCACGAACCGTAGCGTTTTCTTGTGAGCAAATGTATAACTTGGTTAATGATGTAGAGCGTTATGCTGAATTTTTGCCTTATTTTGTAGAAAGTGTTGTGCATCATCGTGATGAAGATGAAGTGCAGGCAACATTGACGGTAACTGCGGTGGGGATGCAAAAATCATTTACCACGCGTAATCGTTTGCAAGCAAATAAGATGATTGAAATACGCTTGATTGATGGTCCATTTAGCCATTTAGAAGGATTTTGGCGGTTTGATGAAACGCCTGAAGGATGTTTGATTTCATTTGATCTGGAGTTTGATTTTGCCGGTCGCATGTTTTCGATGCTGCTAGGGCCCGCTTTCGAGCAAGTGACCAATAAAATGGTGGATGCGTTTTGTGATCGTGCTCAGGTTTTATATGGTTAGTATTCATGCAGAGCTAGTGTATGTGCCGATGAATCAACCAGCAATTCATTTGCGATTGGTGCTCGCAGAGGGCACTACAATTGTAGAGGCAGTACATCAGTCGGGTGTGTTGCAGCGCCACCCCGAGATTGAATCTTTTCCTATAGGGATTTTTGGTGCACTCGTTTCTCCAACGCAAGTGGTGAAAGAGGGCGATCGAATAGAAATATACCGTTCGTTACTGATTGATCCCAAAGAAAAAAGACGGCAACGTGCTCGTCAAAAATGATGTTGGAATCGCGTAATAATTTGGGGCTATGATCGTTCTATACGAGCCAATTGACCTTGCGCAAAATACAGGCTTAAATTTTTGACCATAACTGGGCCATTGCCTTTTCGTTGTGTATAAGCATAATCCCAGCGGTCATTGTTAAACGTAGGGCTTAAAAGACTGGTGCCCATAAGAATGGCGGTATCTTCTTTGCTTAAGCCAATTTTGAGCCGTTCAATTTTTGCCTGAGGCAATAAATTACCTTGTTGGACAATGCGCCTTGAAAAATCATAGTGTGCGCAGTTGGTTAGCAGGAGAGGTAACACTAAGCAAATCATAAGTGGTTTTAGTCGCATTTTTTAACCTGGGATGAAATTTTTCGTCATAATACCATGCAATGTAGCCTATATCATCACTTGCTCAGTTTAAGCATTTGAATCGCTTTTCTCGACGTCGTCTTTAGGTGTTCTGAGCCCGCAGGTGTGTTATGTTATGCGTCATCTATTTTAATATCATACTTCAGGAGCTTTAGTGGAAGAAAGCCAACAGTTAAAAGATGCTGGATTGAAAATCACCATGCCACGATTGAAGATACTGCAAATTCTTGAGCAATCGAGTGCGCATCATCTAAGTGCAGAAGATGTTTATAAAGCTCTATTCGAGATGGGTGAAGATGTGGGGCTTGCTACAGTTTATCGCGTGCTTGCTCAATTTGAAGCGGCTGGTTTAATTAATCGCCATAATTTTGAGGGTGGTTATTCAGTGTTTGAGCTTAGTCAGGGCGAGCATCATGATCACTTGGTGTGTCTTAAATGTGGCCGTGTAGATGAATTTATTGACGAAGTAATTGAAAAACATCAGCGTATGATTGCAGAGCGGGCCGGTTTTAAAATGACGGATCATGCGTTGAATATTTATGGTTTATGTCCGGTGTGTCAGTGAGGTTAGAGGTTGCGCGTTATGGTTGATCGATGTAGTGTTCTGTTCGTTGCTGTAGCCGGTCTTTATCTTTTAATTAGAACGGGTCAATAAAATTTTGAATAATAAAATGGGTGCATTTTATTATTTTTATTAATTAAGAACACTTGGCTTTCAAATAAGTCTTTATTTACATTTTTTGAACAGAATGGTATTATTGCTGTCCTTTTTATTTTTTTGGATCGCACAATGTTCCATAATAGTTCTTCAGGGCAGGTCGTTAAAGCCCCCGTTGCTACTGGTAATCTCTCTTTGGCTGTTGTTGATGAACCCCACGCTTCTTCTACGGCAACTATTCCTGGGGCATTGGGTTCATCTGGTGCCGGCGTTGTTGTAGCGTTAAATGATGCTGAATTTAATGAAATAGTAAGGCGAATTTCTGAGCCAAAACGTATGGTGATTGAGGCTGCATTGGCGAGAGTCACTACTGAGCATATTGACTCTCTGTTGGCTGCCATGGCTAATCAAAAAAACTTACTTAAAGATGGGTCGTTTATTCATAACGAGATATTTCCCTTTGCAGCACTTCAGGCGGTGCGTACGCTAAAAATATCACCTCATCAATTCGCAACACTGATGGCCTTGTGGGGAAGCTTGGATGTTATTATTCCAAAGTCTTCTGCACAGAGCACTCAGGCAATGCCAGAATTTGTGCCGCTTTTTACAGATGACGGGGCAAAGAATCCAAATGCAGAAAAATGGTTACTTAACTCTTTTGAACAGTCTCCATCAATGCCTACTTTGGTGATTAAGTCTCCTGATGCGATTCTCGATGCAATTTATGATAAGGCTGCTAATTTGCCGCAAAGTGAGCAAGGTTTTTGGCTGGTAGAGGATAGCACCCGTAACTTGTCAGTCATTGGGCAAACGGTTACTAAAGCGATTAAGTCGTTGGGCATTAAGTTTTTAGCGTGCGATGTTGATAATAAGCTTGATATGATACCGAGTTTTGGGTTGCAGCAATTATTTCTAGATGTTGCTTTTCCCCATGCCGTTCGCATTAACCCAGTGATAGGTGACTCATCGCCGATTGATATTCGAAATGGAAGCCTCAACAGACATCGGGATATTGCGCTGCCATTTCCAGACAATAAACTTCCAACGGAGGCAGATAATTTTCCCGCGCCTTCACCATTGGATTTTATGTTCCACGATCGCTATCATGCGCTCCGAGCTAGTAGAGTTAAGCCCAAGGAAACCGCTTATTACGTTGCTGTTGGTGATAACCTAGAAACTATGCAAAAACGTTACGATTCTGTAGTGAAGCAGTTGAATGAACAGCATACTAAACATAAGGCGCTTTTGCCAGAATTTGGTCGAGCTGTAGCAACATTACCAGTTGATAAGCAACGTGAGGTTATAGAAGAAGCTCGTAAGAAACTTAATCATGAAATTGCTATTATTAATAAGTTAAAAAAGATGCGTAAATTAAGCGGCCAGTTAAAATTTAGGCTTTGGGATATGGAGCGGGCCTTAAGCGGTTCTGTGTCAGATACATATGAAGAAAATGCAGTTAAAGAACTACTGCGAATTATTGGAAATATAGAGATTGAGCTAAATATTCTAGACCGATTACCTGATAGCGTAGGTCCTAGCAAATATTCTGGGCGTAAAGTGGCTCATGCTGTTTTAAACGAGATAAAACCTAATGCTGCTAATTTATTGGAGGTTCAAAGAACTTTCCGTGAGAGTTATGGAACGATGAAAGGTCTTTCATTCTTTATATCACCGAGCGCAGAAGCATTTGATGAGGTTATAATAGAGGCGGATATTAAACAATTTTCTTAGCAAACGATGTCCTGAGGAGAGGTGTTTTAAGGATGTATAGTTTAAGAGCCATTAAGTATGAGCGGATAGCTTAGCGGAGTTGTTACAATAATTGTAACAACTCCGCTAAGCTATCCGATAAAACGGTAGCAACTGTTTGTAGAGCTGTTTTTTCTTTAACCAATGTTTGATTGATCTCCAATTCTAAACCTAAATAATTTTTTTCTGGGTGTTTTTTGCGTAGAGCGCTAGTGAAGCCATCACTTGTTCCGCGATAGGGATAGTTCATTCGGACACGGTACGTTGGGGTTTGTTGGCTGAGTAGTCCACGCCATTCTCTTGCTACTTCTCGTTCACCATGACGAGTAGGATCATATAATAAACAAATGCCTGCATTACGTGTTTCACCATTAAAAACAGGTGTGAAGCTATGGCTTGAGATGTGGAGTACTTGATGGCCTTTGTCGATGTGTTTTTGAATGAGAGATTCCGTTTGATTACGGTAGGGTAAATAATACTGATCAATAATTTTTTGTTTTTCATTTTGGGGGAGGTCTTGCGTAAATTCTGAAAAACAATGAGCGTTGTTTAAACTACGGTTACAGTCGATCAACAAACGTGTAACAGTAGCGGTGGTGTGCTCACAGTTGAGGGTTTTACTCAAATGGCGTGCAATGTCTAGTGCACCAAAATCGATAGCGCGATGGGTTTGGAACAGTGCTTCATGTTTGTTAAATAAGTGCAGATATGCTGGAGGAACTGTGTTAACCGCGTGCTCGCAGCTAATGATGACTATTGTTGGTTTCATAATGGTTTAAATTGCTGGTTTTTCAACAAGCATCCTCCGAGTTGTCGATATACTTGTGTGAGTTGCTCTTTGCTTGCGTCATGACGACAAGCGCGTAGAATTCGTTCGCTTACATTGCCGCGTTGTAAAATATGCTCTAAAGCGAGTTGGCTTGTTTGATCTAGCTCCGGACTGACGCGCTCAATCAATAACGCCCATGCATCGCGCGCTGTCATGGCGTGCTTTTGCGGTAGTTGCCATTGTGCTAAAACCTCGTGATCATCAATAATAACATCCAAGCCATTTTTAATGGTTTGGTTATAAATTGTTTTGAGTTGCTTTGTTGAGCAAATGTGTTCTTGATAGTATTGGGAGCCGCTATCGTACCAACTCTTAAGAATGGCATGCACTGCCTGGGCAATAGCAATATCAGCGTTAACACATTCTTGGGAGTCAAGAATGCGAATTTCTATCGCTTTTGATTCAAATTTAGCAATTGCTGCACGTGAATTTAGCCATTCATGTTGCAAAATGCTCTCGGGATCCAATGCACTAATTTCTTTATACATAGGCATTAATATTTGTGTTTGATAGTCAGCTTCTGAGCGGATAAATTCTGGAATAATATCACCACTAATTGAAGGAATGCGTTGTTGGTTTGTATTGTAGAAAGTTAAACGCGAGCTTAGGTTTCCAGTTGTCCTTCCATCAAGGAACGGTGTGCTTGCTGCAAGCGCTGGGAGTAAGGGTAAAAGTAGACGAATGGTATTGTGTAATTGGCAAAATTCTTCATCGTTCGAAAAGGGCATGTTGATATGCATGCTTTGTAAATTGGCCCAGCCATGCCCTTGGCAATTAAAAATCTTATCAAATTGCTGATAAATTGAATTATTTCCATGAGGCCATCGTTGTGTTTCCAATAACGGATTCATCCATGGATGCGCGCCAGTAGGTAGAAATTGTAAATGATGTTTTTCTAGCAAGGGTTGCAGTTGCATAATGGCTTGCTGAAATTGCTCGGCTATTGGATGATGTGGTGGTTTGGGGCCGTTATTTTTTAATTCGATGACGTGCATCACTAATTCATTGCTAGCAGCAATGTCACCCAGTACAACTTCATTGACTTGTTTTCCCGCTAAGCTATGTAATATGACATCGCTTTTAGGTTGCACGCAAAGGGTTTCTTTATCTACGAGCATGTACTCAATTTCGATACCTAAAACAGAAAATAGAGGATAATTAGACATAACCATGCTTCCTGCGAATGCGTTGTAAAAAGACAGACATAATTTGCTGGTAAAGTGCTTCACCTAAGATTTGATCTTCAATACCAAAATCAACATTAGGATTGTCGTTTACCTCAATAACGTAGTGTTTATCACCATGGCTTTTGATATCAACACCATACAAACTATCGCCAATGAGACGTGCTGCTTTTAGTGCGGTTTTAATGATTGCCTCAGGTACGTCATGTAATGGGATGGTTTCGTGTTTTCCTTCAATTTCTTGTTCAGCAGATCCCCAATTATAAATTTGCCAATGACCTTTGGCCATGTAATAGCGGCAAGCAAATAAGGGTTTGTTATCCAATACACCAATTCGCCAATCATATTCGGTAGGGACGAATGGTTGTATCAGGATTAAATCAGACGTTTTAAAAAATTGGGTTAACGATTTTTGTAACTCTTTTTGATCATCCAGTTTAACTACACCATGAGAAAATGCACTGTCAGGTTTTTTTATTACACAGGGAAAGTGGATGCTAGGTAATTCTTTATCGTATTTACTGATGAATACGGTTTCAGGCGTTAAAATTTGATGACTGCGCATTAATTCAGCAAGGTAAACTTTGTTGGTACATTTTACAATGGACTGTGGGTCATCAATAACCACTAAATTGTCTTGAAACGCACGTCTAGCAAAGCGGTAGGTGTAATGATCAACAGATGTGGTTGCTCGAATAAATAACGCGTCGTATTCACCAATAGAGCGGGCGTCATTTTTATCAATAAAATCAACATTTAGTCCCATTGATTCGCCGGCACTGGCAAAAGATTCTAACGCTTTTTTATTAGAAGGAGCATTTAGTTCTGTCGGGTCAGTAAGAATTGCTAGATCATGAAAACGCTGTTTTTTTCGCCATTGATGAAAACGTTTTTTTGAAAAAAAGCTTTCAGCAGCTTGATGCATGAATTCTTCGTGGTGAGGAGGTATATCAGCCGGTGAAAGTAAGACTAATTTTTTAATACACCATTGTTTTTTTCTTTCTAATGTAAAGCGAATAAGGGGCAATGGGAATAAGCCATGTAATTTTTTTGCTAAAACAGCGTGTCTTTTTGCCATGTTTTGTCCGAAATACAGGCTTAGAAAAAATTCATCACCTTTAATTTCTTGCAGACTGTGCTGAATTTCTTCTTCTATATCTTGGGAGATAAGTTTAGATAAACTTGTACTTAATACATCTTGAATGCCAAGCACGGACGGTATGGCTTTGTGGTCGCGTGCATGCGCTAGTAAAGAAACATAATAACCAATGGTTTGGTAGTTATACGATTGGCAAAGATTAATAACACGTAATGATTTATTTTGATGATAAGACTCGTCTGATAAATAATCGGAAGCTTGGACAATCGGCGCAAGATGGCTCAAAAATTCCCAGCTTTTCGTATCATCTGTTACTAAAACTGTTTGCATTCACGTCCTTTGTGTTTGTCAGAAAATTATAACTCTTTATCCAGTATAGAGAACTTTTAAAGACAACTCTAATATAAATCGTGCTACTTCCTCAGATTGCTGTGGGTAATTTACATAGGCGATAACGTCTATCGGTTTGTTAATTCGTGCACCTGTTTTTTTTGATTCTATAATCATTTCTCTAACGATGTCACCCATGGTACAGATAAAAAAAACATCTGATTCAGGTCGCCGTAAAAATTGAGCTTGAAATGACTTAAAGGCTAAAGATAGTTTAACATTGGCACGCTCTGCGTGATAAAACCCATGCAGGCCTCCGGCTAAATCTGCCCCAACTGCCAGCGCACCAAAATACATGGAGTTTAAATGATTTTTACTGCGGCGGTTTAATTTTAATTTGATAACAATGTCTTGATCCGTAAGCTGTATTAAATGGGGTTTTAAGTGACCTATCAATGGCACTTTGAAGCGGCCAAAGCACCAAACAAAGAATTTAAAGCGGGTAAGAAGCGAGGGCTTGATCATTAGGCTGACGTGTTAGCGTTAACTTGTAAATATGAAATGATTTTTTTCACGCCACTGATGGTATTGACCCGTTTCAAAATCACAATAATCGACGTATTGCTTTTAACATTTCCGGATAGCGTAACGGTACCGTTGATAGTTTTGGCATTGATTCCGGCTAAAGGGATTGATTCGTCATCTAACACTTTTGCTTTTAAAACAGCTGTTTCAACTTTGGCTGTGATATAGGCATCTGTAAGGCTTGTATTGACGGGTTTAATAATTAAGTCTTCTGTATCAACAGATTTTACCCCTTTTGTAACATGTGCAAGTCTTAATGCGTCTACAAACGCTTGTTTATCTTTAACATGACCACTGAGTTTAACGACGCCATCTTCGGTAGACACCAAAATCTTTAATGGATTCAAATTATTATTTTTCTTCTCGTTACTTAAAATTTTTCAATATTGATTCATTC
>CAZZGV010000037.1:0-11402 GCA_964654255.1 uncultured Legionella sp.
CGCCATCAATGCAGCTGAAGAAAAATTTGGCCACATTGACGTTTTAGTCAATAAAATCAAAATGGTTAACTATTGCTAAACTCTTCAAATGCTTCCAGCGCTTCTGCTGCATACATCAATGAAGGCCCACCACCCATATAAATTGCCATGCTCAATGTTTCTAGTAATTCTTCTCGCGTGGCTTTAAGTTTGACTAAGGTTTGTGAATGAAAACCAATACAACCATCACAATGATTGGCAACCGCTAACGCCATAGCAATCAACTCTTTAGATTTTTTATCCAAGGCACCATCTTTCGTTGCAGCCTGCGCCATCGCAGAAAAACCTGCCATTAATTCTGGCATTTCTTTGCGCATTTTCGCTAACTGTACATTCAGCCCTTGAGTTAATTGTGTAAATTTTTCTGACATATGTCACTCCTTGTTAAGTCACAATAAAATACAACTCTGAATCAAACCTTCTAAAGCAACCTGCACTGATTGCCGACGTATTGATGCGCGATCACCCTTAAAGTAATAACATTGTGCTCGAGTGGACTGAAAATTAGTTGCCCACGCAATCCAGACTGTACCCACCGGCTTTTCAACGCTTCCACCACCCGGACCGGCTATACCTGTAATAGCGACACTCACCTCAGCAAGACTATTTAAAATAGCGCCTTGAGCCATCGCGCAGGCAGTTGCCTCGCTCACCGCACCATCGCTTAAAATAATCTCCGCAGGAACACCAAGCATGTCTGCTTTTGCTGCATTACTATACGTTACAAACCCTCGATCAAACCATTGCGAGCTCCCAATAACGTCAGTAATTACAGCAGCAAGACTACCACCCGTGCAAGACTCAGCAACTGTACAATGTAGTTTTCTTGAGAGTAAATGATGGCCTAACTCTTCTGCGAGGCGATAAAGTTGATTCATTCGTTCGTTTCCTTTCGAAACATCATCGTAGCCGAAGCCTGAGCTGTTGGCATCATAATAAGTTCACTAATATTGACATGTGGCGGGCAAGTAGCACAATAAATCACAGCATCTGCCACATCATCTGGCTGCAGAGGCTCCATTCCCTGATAAACAGCTGCGGCACGCTCCATATCGCCTTTAAACCGTACCGCACTAAAATTACTTTCAACAGCACCCGGATCAACAGTACTAACTCGAATGTTGGTGCCAAATAAATCCATACGCAATCCATGCGATAACGCATTAACTGCTTTTTTAGTAGCACAATACACAGCCCCTTTGGGATAAACTTGATGACCTGCAATAGAACCAATATTAATAATATGTCCGATATTCCTCTCCACCATTTTCGGTAAAATTTGTCGGGTTACATAGAGTAATCCTTTAATGTTGGTATCAATCATATCATCCCAATCTTGAATTGCTCCTTCTTGGATGGAGTCAAGCCCCGCAGCGAGGCCTGCGTTGTTAATCAAAATATCAATATCGTGCCATCCATCTGGACAGCTTTTTAATGCATCAACAACATGATTCGATTGCCGAACATCCAAACAGAATGTATGAACATCAACACCGTACTCCGCACGCAATTGCGTTTGAAGATACTCAAGAATATCAAGCCGACGCGCGCACAATAATAATTTTGCACCAGCTGCAGCAAAGCGTTTGGCACATGCCATACCAATGCCACTTGATGCACCCGTTATCAAAACACATTTATTTTTTAATAACATCATCGTATACCCCACCCCTGATCATATACTGAATAAATAAACAACAAACAGATCAAATTAATTACTATAATATAAATGTGCAAACACTATTTATATGCACAGCAACAATAGGAGCGTCATTGTGAATGATATTTCATCCAACAGCGATTCGCTACGTCTTCAAACAAACGGCTTTACGTTGATAGAGTTACTTATTTCAATCACCGTACTAACCGCCTTGCTTGTATTAACTGTGCCTTCATTTAAAGACATGGTGATGAATAATCGAGTATCCGCACAAACAGATTCATTGAGCACCGCATTAAACTACGCAAGAAATACAGCACTCAGTCAAAACATCGATACACAAGTCTGCCCATTAGCAGCAACCGGATCAACCACATGCGGTACAAATTGGCAAAATGGCTGGATTGTTATCAGCCAACCTGTGACTGGTGCGCCCGCATTACTTCAAGAAAAAACGACTGGTGCTAATGACCCGACTTTATCTGCAACCACACCCAGCATAACATTCGATGCTCGGGGAATTGCTACCACACAAGCCAACTTTAAAATTTGTGATAGCCGCGGAGGTGCATTTGCCCAATCAGTACAAGTAATGCCCACAGGATTTATTCAAGCAGGGTCAACCATGGGTAGAGCGGCTTGGAACAATAGCAGCCTAACCTGCCCTTAGGAAGGAGAACACATATGAAAAAGAAAAAAGGATTTTCTTTATTTGAGGTACTCGTGGCTTTAGTCATTTTGGCTATTGGTATGCTTGGTATCGCACGCATGTTAATGATTGCCCACAAAACCAATAGCTCAAGCTATATGAAACAACAATCTATACAATCAGCGTATGACATTATCGATCGCATTCGCGCTAACAGAGATGCTGCGATTAGTGGTGGTTATACCGTAAGTAATCTAGTATCCGGTGGAACACCTAGCGCCCCGAATACGCCCTCCGCTAATTGTGATAATACAACGTGTAATTCTACCCAACTGGCTAGCTATGATACTTGGCACTGGCTAACAACCAACGTTACTCAATTACCCAACGGATGCGGCGCCATCAGCACCGCCGCTTCTGGTAACAACACACTAGTCACAGTGACCGTTCAGTGGGATGATAGTTCTAGTCAACAACTATTAGGGGTGACTAGCCCAAGCCCTATGCAATTGATAATCCAGAGCGAATTATGAAGACTATATTTAAAATAACGAAAAAGAATGTCGATGCCTGTACGTCTAGAAACGCTGGGATGATGGGAATTTCTTTAATTGAGATAATGGTTGGATTAACCTTAGGCGTCATTTTGTCTATCGCCATTATTAGTGTTTACATAGCACAAAAAAACACATACAAAACTAATGCTTCTCAAGCGTCTATTCAAAACGTAGAAAATGCTATTTCAGCACTTGTCTCACCAACAATCCGCGCCGCAGGGTTTTGTGGTTGTGCAACACTCTTACAAGGACTTTCTCATCTTAATGGAGGGGGGGCTGCACCACTAGGGACATTAGGCAACAACCCTAGTATGGTAATGGGCTATGATGCGGCGTCTGGTAATACACTCACCATTACTCACAATGCCAGTAATAGCAATTTAGCAACTGATTGGACAGCAGGTCTTGATGCGTCACTATTAGGTAATATTGTAGCAACAAGCGATGTCCTCATTGTATTAGGCGGCACACCTGGCTCGCAACCCATCAGCGTCACTGCTATGGACGAAGGTAGTGTTTCTTTAACATTGCAAAATACAACAGGGGTGTCAGCTGGTCAATTTGGCGCTGTATCTGATTGCCTAAAAGCATCTATATTTCAAATTACTGGGGTAACAGGAAATACCATCAGTCATGCCGCTGGCAGTGGTGTTATGGGCAATGCAAACGACGCTTTAACAGTTAATTACGCACCTGGATCTCAGTTTGTTTCGCTCACTCAAACAGCATTTTTTGTAGCACAACACTCTAGCGGACAAAGTGCATTAATGCGCGCTACATTAAACACTGATGGAACATGGACTATTCAATCTCTAGCCCCTGGCGTTGATACTATGCAAGTACGCTATGGTATTGGAGCTAACGGCATACCATCACAATATGTACCAGCAAGCGCCGTGACAAATTGGGGACAGGTATATGCAGTAAGATTGGGTTTTCTGCTTGAAGGTCAACAAGGATCTGGTACAAAAACGCCTACTCAATTTTCAGTATTAGGAACTACCGTCAATGTACCTGCTGACAACCGGCTAAGGCATGTATATGAAATGACGATTAATTTAAGGAATGCAACATGAAACCTACACTAAACAAAGGTTCTGTGTTAATCATTACCCTTCTATTGATGCTCATGTTAACCGTTATGGCCATAACACAAATAACGTTCAACCATACTCAAACACACATCGCAACCAACAGTGCTGATGCACAAGTGGCATTTCAAACTGCTGAGGGGGCCCTGAATGAAGCAACAAACAGGGTATTGAGCGGAACCTATGCTCCAACCGAATTCTTATCTAATACAAATGGCCTGTACTTATCTAATCCCGCTAATCCACCTTTATGGACTACACTTGATTGGAATAGTAATAATGCTGTTATCAAAAGTTTTCAAGGAAAGTCATATGCGCAAGGCGCTTACATCATTGAGCAATTGCCTTCGGTTATTAGGCCCGGACAAAACATCAATAACCCTGCGCATGTATATCGCATCACTGCACGTGCTGTGGGAGCGAGTGGTAATTCATTAGTCATATTACAAAGTACGGAACAGATTCAACAATAAAAACAGGGATGGGCAGTTATTTAAAGGATGCTGTTATGAGTACAAAATGCTGTGTTAATAAATGTCAATATATAATACACGCTTTAGCGAAATATATACGTTTTAACAAAAATATGTTGCATTTTTGGGCAATTATTTTAACATTGGCAATCCTCTTTCCGCTTCGGGCTGATGCTGCACCGCCTGCATTAATCCTGTCTCAAATTCCTTTAAAACTGGCCACACCAACCCAGCCACAAGTTCTATTTGCGCTTGGTAACTCACAATCAATGGATGGCACCTTAAGTGGTGCAATGATGATAGGCTCAGGCACCCAACCAAGTGCATTAAGTTCATTACAGAACTCTAGCTCACCTATCAATTACACCGTTCCTGTAGGCTTCGTACCACCATTACAAGGTGCTGTAGGGGGACAGGCTCCTTATAACGTCAATCAAAGTGGGATACTAAAAGACAATGGTCCAAGCCGTCTCAACATGGCTAAAGCAGGGATACAAGCTATTATTGAAGCGTATATGCAAAATACCGATTTTGCTCTAGCAACGTATAAAACAAGTGGAGCGAGTATTTTCTCTACTTGGGTCTATTACATGTCTCCTCCAGGTGGATTCATATTTACAAATACCCCGATTGCAGGTAACAGATATGTCAACAACCCCTGTTATAACTACACTAGCGCATCAACGACTGTCGCAAGTAATTGTAGTTCTATAGCCTCTTTATATGCATCAACAACACTATCAGATAATCAATACATGCAAATTTCAGCTTCAAGTGATGACCCAAACATTAATGATGTTCTTTATGGCAGTACGCAACCTGGAATTTTTGTTTCTTACAATGGTCCCTCACCTACATCACCTTTCCCACCAAATTTCACCGTAGCTAATTATAATAACAACTCTGTTCTTATCAGATACAGCAATACACGTCCAAACATCAGTTCATTTGCAACTGGGCCAACCAACGCCGGTTATGTGCCTTACTCTAGTCAAGTTATGTATGTTAAACGCGGATATGGGTATGGTGGCTCTCAATCAGCCAACGTCGGTAATATTGCCATCACAATGACCAGTGCAGGAACCAACCCAACAACTAGCAGTATCAACACTGCTATTAGTAAATTTACGCCATTTCTTAAACCAGAAACAAACAGTATAAATAGTACAGAAATCAAAGGAATTGCGGGACAAGCACCTGTAGCTGGTTTGTTAACGACTGCTAAATCGTATCTAACTAGCTTATCAAGTGGTAGCTGTTTGCCTAAACGCTATGTTGTATTAATTTCTGATGGTCTACCGACACTAGATTTAAGCGGTAAAGCATGGCCTCCTATTGGAAGTGCCGCTGCTGATGGATACGGCATCACAGCAACATTTAATGCCGACGGCACACTCAACACAACGAATGACCAAGCGATCACAGATACGCTTACAGCATTAGCCAGCCTTAATGCTGCCGGTATTAAAACGTATGTTGTCGGTTTAGGTGCGGGTGTTGATCCTTCTATAAATCCCAAAGCGGCTGCTACATTGACTGCAATGGCAATAGCAGGCGGCACTACTAATTATTACCCAGCAAGCAGCCCTGAGGCCTTAGTTGAAAATCTAAATAATATATTAATTTCAGTACAAAACGGGTCTTTTTCAACCACAGAAGCAGCGGTGAGTTCAACTCATTTACAAATAGGCACGGTAGAATATCAATCAAGCTTTGCGGCAAGTGACAAGCTATATCAAGATTGGACTGGTGATCTGATTGAAAAAGCACTTGATCCAAGAACAGGATCACCAATAGGCCCAGCTCTATGGTCAGCACAAACGGCACTGGATAGCCAAAGTTCTAGGTTAATTGCAACATGGAATCCTACTCTAAATAATGGTGCCGGTGGAGGCGCCCCCTTCCAATGGGATAATCTTAGTACCACTCAACAAAACCAACTCCAACCAACGGATTCATTAGGCTCAAGTCGCGTAAGTTACTTGCGAGGCAGCTCTGCTCTTGAAAAAAGAAATGGTGGCACATTCCGCAATCGAACACACCTCTTAGGGGATATTGTGGATAGCGCACCGATTTATGTCGGCAACCCTATAAATCCTGCCTATTTTACAGTACCGAGTTATGTAGCGTTTGCTCAAGCTAAAGCTAATCGCCAAGGAATGTTATATGTTGGCGCAAACGATGGAATGCTACACGCAATTAATGCCTCCACTGGTGCTGAGAAATTTGCCTTTATACCTAATAGTATGTACACCAATTTATATAAACTCTCAGCACCGCTTTATAATCAAAACCATCTGTTTTTTGTCAATGGTTCGCCTCAATCCGCGGATGTTGTGTTTAATGATACCAATTTGCATACCATTCTTGTTGGTTGAGAAAATGGTGGGGGAAATAGTATTTATGCATTGGATATCACTGATCCAATGAGTATTAATACCGAAGCTCAGCTAGCTAACAAAGCATTATGGGAATTTACCGACACAGACATGAGTTACAGTTTTAGTCAGCCTCAAATCGGCCGCATCAATGCTGGCAGTTCAAGCACACTTAAATTCGCAGTATTTTTTGGCAATGGTTACAATAGCACTAATAACAAAGCCATACTTTATGTTGTTAACCCTGAAACAGGAGAATTAATACGCAAAATGGATCTTTGCGAATTGGTCACAGGGGTATGTGATAATTCTTTATCACAAGGCCTTTCAACTGTAACCTTGGGGCAATCTGATGGGCTGCAAGGCCAGCCAATAACAAAAGTGTATGCCGGTGATTTGCAAGGAAACCTATGGGCAATTGATGTATCAAGTAGTATTCCTGCTTCGTGGACTCCGCGCGTACTGTTTCAGGCAAGAGATGCATTAGGGAACCCACAGCCCATAACAACACCACCACTCATTAGTCTCAATCCTAGTTACCCGCGCTTGCAAGGACTGTTCGTGATGTTTGGTACAGGTCAATTAATTACCGCAACCGATCTAACCAGCACACGCATGCAAACTGTATACGGAGTGTGGGATAAACCCTTTAACACACTGACGCAAAACCGCCTTAGTTTACAATCACAAACATTGAATTTAGTTACAGCAGCAGTGTCCAATTTACCGCAAGATATTTTGACGGCCACAACAAATGCCGTACCGTGGAACAATAAATTTGGTTGGTATGCCGACCTAGTAGTTGCTGGTCAGCGAGTTATCACAGAACCCGTGTTGATGAATGGATCATTTATTACAACACTCAATACCCCACCAGCAACACCTTGCGGTGTTGCAAATTCTATGTTCCTAGATATAAATTATCAAACAGGCGGTGCATATCCGATTAGCCAAATCGATATTAATCGTGATTTAGCTATAAATGCTAGCGACCAATATAATGGAGCAAGCCCCGTGGGAATTGTATTAATTCCTGGTTATGCCAGCGCACCAACTACAGTTGGACTTAATCAAAATAACCATATGGTTCAATTAATCACGATGTCAGGAGGACAACAGATCTCCGTTATCAATCTGAACAATAATATCCGCCAGATGGGTTGGTGGCAAATTCAATAAGGAATTTTAAAATGACCTTGCAAAAGATCTCAACAAAAGGCTTTACACTTATCGAGCTACTTATTGTCCTTGTAGTCATAGCAATACTTACCACGATTGCTTACCCCTCATACAGAGCTTGGATATTAAAATCGCATCGCTCAGATGCCATGGCAATCCTGTCTCAGGATCAAGCAATTATAGAACGTTGCTATGCACAAACATTTACGTATAACGGAGCGTGCGCATCATTACCCACATTCCCTCAGAGTTCACCACAAGGCTTTTATAACATCACGTTAACGAACCGTACCGCTACCACATATACGTTAACGGCTGCTGCTACAGGCACCCAAACACTTGATACAGATTGTCTCACGATGAGCACTAATCAAGCAAATCAGCGTACCGCTACCCAAGCTAACTGTTGGACCCCTTAATTATGGATTAAAGGGTGCTTGACTCGAAATTTCATTAGACTTCGGAGCAGATTCTTCTTCATCTTGGCACGAAAAAAATAACTCACGACAAATTTTAGATTTCTGTTTCTCTGCAGGATTGTATTTGCTAAAGGTGTTCATGCTTTGAAAGCAATATATTTTTGGCGAATCTAACTTAACAGATTCTGAACCAAAAATATCTGTAATAATCGATTGGTATTTTTGTTTAAGCTCTGCTAATACACACATAGGCGCTGGTTTAAATTGATACGCGACTGATATATGATACTCACCATCACGCGTGCTTTTAAGATTAGCTTTCTCTGCAAAGCCTTTTAACGTAGTAACATACTTTTTATCTGGAGTAACACCCAAAGCAAAAATACCTAAAGTATGAACACTATTGACTGTTATAGTTGGTTCGAACAATATCATTTTCAATTTTTCTGCTAAGCTATCCAGGTAAACACTTTTAAGCGGTTGTATTTTCTCACCCGACGTCTCGAGCGAAATGTCGGTCATGTGCCAAGTTTCCATGGGTAGTAAAGTAAAATATTCTTTAAAAGAAGGTTCATCTTTTAATCTAGAATATAAATCCTTCCATTTTTTTTCATCATTTTTTCCAACATTTGCAACAATCGAAGAACCCCAAAAAGGTTTATAACAACCCTTTGAGTCAATTTTACTCTCATTACATGTTGTTGCAAAAAAAATTATCTTGTATGTATTTGCGTCAAATATAAGAGCGTTATCATTAAATAACAAGGGAATATCCTGAAAAAAAATCATATCATCCATTTTCCATCCTTTTTCATCCCAATCCATTGCATGATATTTCCACCAATCAGCCCAGTCAGGATCAGAGCTAATAAGTGCAACAATGTCTCTGAGAGCAACCTGCTCCTTTGTGCTTATATTTTTTGCTTTTTGAATGAATGTAGCAATAGTCTCAGGAACTTCACTCACAGAACAATCATTCCCTAAGATAGGCATAAGAACTCCACTCTACGTTTAGGGCAAATAGTAATGCCCCTGATTATTAAAATCGCACAATTATAACATGATTAAATATGACCTTACCCCCCAATTAATTGATATTGTGACCGCTCTACATTACAAACGTTCTAACTAGTCATATTTATCTAACTCAATAAAATCAGCAACAAACGCTATATTTCTACCGTATTATTTTACAAATGTCTGGTGAAAGCCCACCAAATTGTAAAACTTGTCTATCAAAACAAATAATCAATTTTTTCAATGACGCTTTCCCTTGAAATTAGAAATAAGCTATTGACTGGGAGTTTTTTGACCACCAATTTGTTCATTTCTATCCGAATCACAGTGTGTTAGAGCATTTGGTGAATCAGGTGGTGTCATTAATCCCTTAAAGAAACGAACACCTTTTACTAGTCCGTCTACTTGCTTAATAGATGGTAAAGAGGCTATATACTGTTCATATGCTAACAGCGCTTTCCCTCTCTGTTCTTTCACCTCTTTTACTTCATTATAGGCAACAGATGATTTATCAATTATTTCCCGTAAATTCATTAAATCATCCTTAATTTTTGCGGTTAAACACTCTATACCTTGATTTAAGCGGGGTAAAATCCTTTGTATTATATAATCAGGTAACGCTGAACTCTCATCAAAATTTTTCCTAGCATTTATAAGTCTTGTTAAAGCACGTTTCCCTTGCTCTACACAATCCCAGCGATGATTCAAAATATCACCTAACTCAATAGAATACTCCATCGTTACTCCGTTTTTTTTCTCCCAGTCAATCAGTTGTTCATTTTGTTTCACCCATGATAGTTCCGGCACGTTAAGCCTGCTTGCTTCAGTATATTCGGCTTGACCGCGCTTAATTTCAACGACTAAACTCCGAATCGTAAGAAAATGAGCAGCAGCTGGATCGCTTATCATAGAGCAACCCAACCCATGGTATTTTAATAATCCATTTAATAGCGCACGATTGGTTCTGCCATTCCCATCTGGATATGGATGCGCGCTTTCAAGCTCCTGGTATAGAGTCGCTATACTGGTAATAATATTATCCTTATCATGACTACGACGGATATTTTCGTTATAGTCTTTAAAGCGTTCAGTAAGATAGCTTGCAAGGGCTTCTTGAGATGTTTGATAGTACCCTCTAAAGCTAGTTGAAAAATAAACACCGTTCTTAATATCACATTCCAAATTTTCAACATTGATTTCTTTGCTATCTAAAAACTCAGATGGCCCACCTGGTTTTCTTTTTAGAACATCACGCACTCTTTCAGTTTCAACATGACCAAATTGTCCTACACAAGTAGTAGCTATGTTGTTACGTAAGCTATAATTATATTGCTGGCGCCAGCCAGACATGCTGTGTTTATATAATGTCGCATGCATATCAAATGTGATACGTCCTTCACTCTCTTTTAATGCCTTCTCCAAATAGGCATCAGCAGATAACATATTCTGCAAATAATTATTTTCCTCTGAAAACTCATTTTGGCTGGCTGAACCACCTTTATTGTATGCAAAAGGTCCAAATTTTTGATGACTAGGATCGATATGTAAACGCCAAGTAGGTGATACATGACCAGAAGGTGAGAAAGGCTTTTCTGCAGAGCGCTCCTTGAGTCTACATACATCGTTATAAGCCTCAAGGGCTTTCATGCTTTGTTGATAAAAGTTATTTTCAATGACCTCTCTAACAAAACCAACGTCTATTTCTGCATCCTCTGGCATCAAATATTCCATATCAGATAACTCTACAAATAAACTATTTTTTTGGACTGCAAATAAATAATCTATTGTTGCCGACCATCCTTGATCTGATCTTATATCTTCTATTCTTCTAATTTTATCAAATAAAAACATAAACATTATCCCGTTCACTAATGCTCTAATGCTTTAATGCTTTAATGCTTTAATGCTTTAATGCTTTAATGCTTTAATGCTTTAATGCT
>CAZZGV010000037.1:11502-12044 GCA_964654255.1 uncultured Legionella sp.
TTGAGCATATATCTCTTAATGAAAACCAATATACACTATGTTTATTATGCAAACATTAAGCGACTAAGGATTACCGCATCCCAAACATCTAATTTTATGTGACTAGACAGCAGTGAAAGATATTATATTAAGAGGGGGTTACTTCATGTACATGTTTAGCTTTACCTAAAAACCCACATTAACCATTTTCATAGAAGTTTTTAATAAAAAAAAGCGGCTACAAGAGCCGCTTTATGGAATAAGACCTGGCAATGACCTACTTTCACATGAGGAAACCTCACACTATCATCGGCGCGCGGATGTTTCACTTCTGAGTTCGAGATGGGATCAGGTGGTTCCAAACGGCTATGGTCGCCAGGAAAATCGTTACTAGAGTAAAAAGCCTTGGTCAATACGTCTTATTTAAACTTACCAAAGCCGCTCCCTCTAGCGGTAAAAATCAAGGTATCACTCACAAGCAGTTTTTCTTCTACTTAACCTAAATTAATTCAGGTTATATGGTCAAGACAATCAGCCAATTAGTACGAGTTAGCTTCACACAT
>CAZZGV010000038.1:0-6429 GCA_964654255.1 uncultured Legionella sp.
GCAAGAGAATCAACGTCATTATGTCATGTTTTCAGCTCATCAACGTGCTGTAACTCCCGGCCAATATATTGTTTTTTATGATAAAAATCAGTGCTTGGGTGGTGCTGTGATTGAGGAAATTATTCGATAGAGCAACGTAGTATACCGACAAATATAGTAATACAGCGCCGCATATGACACATATACACACTAAAACGTGTATAATTAAACAAATATCTGTTGGGCCATGGGCCTAACCTATGCAAGTTAGCATTACAAACGTATCAACCCTTTGGAGTAAACCATGGCCAACGTTAACGCATCTCCGACATCAGCTGCGACTATTTATTTTTCAGTGAACGCCGCAGATAAAGTAGCTTCGTTAATTGAAGAGGAAGACAATCCTAATCTTAATTTACGTGTATATATTACTGGCGGTGGTTGCTCTGGCTTTCAATATGGGTTTACTTTCGATGAGACGATCCAAGAAGATGACACTGTTATTGAGCAACAATGCTCTAACGGAGAAACAGCTGTAAAATTGCTGGTGGATTCAATGAGCTTCCAATATTTAAGCGAGGCTGAAATTGACTACGTTCAAGGTATCCAAGGAGAGCAATTCGTTATTCGAAATCCTAATGCCAAAACCACATGCGGATGTGGCTCCTCATTTAGTATTGACGACGATGAATAACATATTACTGAAGACATCATAAGAAATGTTGTCTTCAGTAACAGAACACTAATAAGGTTTAACAACCACTTTTGTACCAATATGAATAAAATTCTTATTCAACCAACGAGCGTCACTAGGCACAACCCTTATACAACCATGACTAGCATTCCTATGCGGGACATCTGGTGAGCCATGAATAGCATAATAACGACTAAAAAACATACAATAAGGCATGGGAGCCCCGCCTTTGCCTACTGGATAACGACTAGAGCGACAGCTAGATCCGCCTTTTGAAATAACACGGTAAGTGCCAGCAGGTGTTCGACATGAACGTTTTATATCCGGACAATAACCACGACCACCAGACCCTCTACCAGTACGTACTACTTTACCGTTTGCGTTAATTGCCTTCCATTGCAGTGAACGCGGATTAAATATAAACTCATTATTAGCTGCATAATTCTGATGAGCAATCGAGAATTCAGGTTGTACTGAAACGCTCTCCACTGCCGCCAATACCCGACCAGAAAAAGATAAAAGACCTATATTTAAAACGACAAGAAGGTAATTCCAAAGTTGATGTTTATTTTTTTCTTCCATTATATTTCCTGTAAATCATCGTGATTACAGTAAATATAGTACAACTTTAGAGCATTACAACAATTTATTGATCATATTCAACTTCTGAGCGTTCACGTCATATGCAAACAACGTGAACAAATAAAAAACTCTTCATATTATAAAATAATAGATCGATTAATTTATAGCGCTTTAAAGAGCTACCTTTTGGGCTTGTAATTCGTCATCTTTCTCTGCTTGCTCCATTGCGTCCATCCAATCTCCAAGCGGAAAATCACCGACACGTTGTCTGGGTTGTTCTGTAGAAGAAAAAAAGCTACTGCTACATCCGGAAATGACTGCTCCAACAACTGAACCAGTAACCACAGATGAAAACGATAACATTAGAACCATCAAATCTCCGCCGTCACGCATGACGCTTGGTAAACCAAATCTATGAGCATCCCAAAATGCTATCATTACTCCGGCGCTCACCGTTCCTAGTATCGCACCCTGAAGCGCTCCATCCAATATTGCCTCTTTTGACATATAAAACCCCTTTTTGAAATCTAATTTTCTTATGCGCAACTGTAATAAACTCTATCAAGTTTCTAAAACATGCACTCTGCTTAAATCCTGCCCCAGAATTATTCTGCATCCCAGTGATTTTTGCCAGATTTTTTAGCTAAAAACGAGATAAAATCATTGTGATTATTAAGTTCATTAGAGTCAGCAAAAATAACTGGAGAATTGCTTATTAACTTCTCCTGAATTAGACATGTAGCAACATTAGTTTCAGCAGTAGATAAAATCTCTTCCTCAAAAAGCGTTGTTTGCCCACCAGTCATTGCCAAATAGACAGACGCTAATAATTCCGCGTCAAGCAACGCGCCATGAAACTGTCGATTAGCATTATTGACATCGTAACGTTTACATAACGCATCAAGATTATTACGCTGACCGGGGTGCTTTTCACGTGCCAAAACTAGCGTATCCAGAATGCTGCAATGAGCCTCTAAAGATTTTGACCATTTTGCATGCTTTAGCTCTGCATTTAAAAAACCTACGTCAAACGGAGCATTATGGATAATTAATTCAGCACCATCAATAAATTGCAAAAATTCTTGAAGAATATCCTTAAACAAAGGCTTATCCTGCAAAAATTCCGTACTAATACCGTGAACCCTAAACGCACCTTCTTCAACATCACGCTGTGGATTTAAGTACCGATGAAAATGATGTCCAGTCAACTTTCTTTCAACTAATTCAAGGCAACCTATTTCAATAATTCGATGACCATATTCGGCACCAATACCTGTAGTTTCAGTATCTAATACAACTTGTCTCACTGTTGTTTTCTCCTACGGATATAACCATGACGCATCATAATCTTAACCTACTAACTCAGCTATCGCTTGATTTGCTAGTGCATCAACCTGTTCATTTTCAGGATGCCCTGAATGCCCTTTTACCCAATGCCATCTGATTTGGTGACGTGTGGCTAACTCATCAAGCTTTTGCCAAAGATCGGCATTTTTAACCGGTTCTTTTTTTGAATTACGCCAACCTTTCTTTTTCCATTGCGCCAGCCATTCGGTCATACCCTGCCGTAAATATTGAGAATCGGTGTATAAGTCAACTTGGCAAGAGCGTGTTAATGCCTCTAATGCCATAATAGCTGCGGTTAGTTCCATACGATTATTTGTGGTATGCGTCTCGCCACCTTTTAATGTTTTTTCCACTCCATTATGACGTAACAAAGCACCCCATCCTCCTGGGCCAGGATTGCCTTTGCACGCTCCATCAGTATAAATTTCAATCGTCATAATACAAATTCACCCTGTAAAATTTTTTGCTTGATGATAGCAATATCCGGCGCAAAATAACGATCTTGATCGTAATAAGCAACGACCGATCTTACTCGATTATATACCTGTTGTAATTTAGGCGACGTTTTAAGTGGTGCATGAAAATCAACGCCTTGGCAAGCTGCTAATAATTCGATCGCTAAAATAGTTGCGGTATTTTCAATCATAGCATGAAGACGCAATGCTGCATTCGTTGCCATTGACACATGATCTTCCTGATTCGCTGAGGTTGGCATACTATCAACAGAATGCGGATGCGCTAATGCTTTATTATCACTTGCACAAGCAGCAGCTGTGACATGCGCTATCATGAACCCAGAATTTAATCCGCCATCTCTAACTAAAAATGCTGGCAATTCACTGAAATTTTCATCAATTAATAATGCAATTCGTCGCTCAGCGTTTGCACCTATTTCAGCAATCGCTAATGCTAAATTATCAGCAGCCATGGCAATGATTTCACCATGAAAATTACCACCCGACAAAATATCACCTTGTTCAGAAAAAACCAATGGATTATCAGACACAGCATTAATTTCTACTTGCAACGTCTGTCCTACAAATTGCATTTGGTGAAGCACTGCGCCCATTATTTGCGGCTGGCAACGCAATGAATAAGGATCTTGTACTCGTGTGCATTCCCGATGAGACTCACGTATGGCGCTTTCTGCTAATAATTCACGATACATGCTAGCCACATCACATTGCGCTTGATGCCCACGCACGCTATGAATTCTGGCATCAAAAGGAACATCACTTCCTTTAGCAGCATCAACCGATAAACTACCAGCCAAAATAGCTGTTTCAAACAACCACTCACTGCGTAAAAATGCATGAACACACAGTGCGGTTGAAACCTGTAAGCCATTAAGCAACGCCAAGCCTTCCTTTGGTCCAAATTCAAACGATTTAAGACCTGCTATCGTTAAACCTTCCATAGCTGTAATGATCTTACCTTGATAACGCACATTGCCTTCACCTAATAAAGGCAGCGCTAAATGAGCTAATGGAGCTAGATCTCCAGACGCCCCCACTGACCCTTGGGCTGGGATGCATGGATAAACCTGCGCATTATAAAAAGCACATAGCGCATCAATCACGTCCATTCGTACACCTGAGTAGCCTTGAGCCAACGCGTTAATTTTCAATAAAAGAATCAACGCAACAATGTCATCTGACAATAAAGGCCCTGTTCCGCAAGCATGCGAGAGTATAATGTTACGTTGCAATTGATGTAGTTTTTCTATAGATATAGTTTGATGAGCAAGCGCGCCAAAGCCAGTATTAATTCCGTATACTGTTTTATTATCGCGAACCACCTGTCGCACGGTTGCTAGTGCTGCTTCTACATTAGCTGTACAAGCCGGGTCTATAACACAATGGCTTTTGTTGGCAAGCGCATCTTTTAATAATTGTAAATTTACCTGGCCAGGAGTGAGTATAAATTGCTTCACTATCGATCTCCTTGATCGTCATTTTTAAATTATTCCATCGGCAACCACAAGTGATTCCGTTCCGCACACTGTTTTGCTAACGGATAGCCTGCATCTGCATGACGCATGACACCTGTTGCGGGGTCATTATGTAACACCCTCGCTATTCGTGCTGCTGCTTCATCTGTACCATCTGCGACAATGACCACACCAGCATGTTGGGAAAATCCCATCCCTACACCACCGCCATGATGAATACTGACCCATGTTGCGCCACTGGCACAATTTAAAAGAGCATTAAGCAGGGGCCAGTCAGATACCGCATCACTACCATCTAACATCCCTTCAGTTTCTCGATTTGGACTAGCTACAGAACCCGAATCCAAGTGATCACGACCGATAACAATGGGGGCTTGGACTTCTCCGTTTTTTACCATTTCATTAAACGCCAAGGCTAGTCGCACCCTATCGTCTAGACCCACCCAACAAATTCTAGCTGGCAAGCCTTGAAAAGAAATCTTTTCACGCGCCATGTCCAACCAATGATGCAAATGAGAATCATTAGGCATTAATTGTTTAACGCGCCTGTCTGTTGCGTATATATCCTCGGGCGAACCAGATAACGCCACCCAACGAAAAGGCCCAATTCCCTCGCAAAAAAGAGGCCGAATGTACGCAGGAACAAAACCTGGAATGGCAAAAGCCTCTAATAAGCCTTCTTCGTAAGCCATTTGGCGAATATTATTGCCATAATCAAACACTGGAATTCCACATTTAAGAAAATCCAACATAGCTTTTACTTGTATAGCCATAGATGCCTTTGCAGCAGCAATTACGTCTTGAGGAGCACTCTTTCTCATACTGGCTGCTTTTTCTAATGACCATCCAACAGGCAAGTAGCCATTTAAAGGATCATGCGCACTAGTTTGATCAGTAACTAAGGAAGGACGTACGCCTCGCTTTACCAATTCAGGGTAAATATCCGCAGCATTAGCCAATAACCCAACAGAGATTGGTTGTTTGTTTTTGCATGACTCATCTATCCAACACAGTGCTACATCTAAATTATCAGTACATTTATCAAGATAATGTGTTTGGATACGCTTTTCTATACGACTAGGGTTGCATTCAATTGCTAATACACTAGCACCCGCCATGGTTGCTGCTAATGGTTGGGCCCCCCCCATACCACCCAATCCTGCAGTCAACACCCACCGCCCCGACAAATCACCTGCATAGTGTTGTTTAGCTGCAGCTATAAACGTTTCATAAGTGCCTTGAACAATCCCTTGTGAACCGATATAGATCCAACTGCCAGCCGTCATTTGCCCATACATCATCAAGCCTTTTTTATCCAGCTCGTTAAAATAATCCCACGTTGCCCAATGAGGAACTAAATTTGAATTGGCAATTAATACGCGAGGAGCATCTTTATGTGTAGTAAACACGCCAACCGGTTTACCAGATTGAATCAATAGCGTTTGATCATCATCTAGTTTTTTCAGTACCTCAACAATTTTATCAAAGCAGGCCCAGTCACGCGCAGCACGACCTAATCCACCATAAACGATTAAGGACTCTGGTGCTTCGGCTACCTCAGCATCTAAATTGTTACAAAGCATTCTTAATGCAGCTTCAGTTAACCAACTTTTGGCCTCCTTATGAACACCTCGCGAAGCTGAAATTCGACGGCTTTTATCAGTACGTGTCATCATAGGATTCTCCATTAATGCATGATGCCAAAATTGAGATATACTAGTTAATTCCGCAAAAGAATGCGAGTTGTTAAATCAGTACTCGCCATGTAGAATATGAACATATAATTAACAGCAAGGGAGTAACTAGTGCATAAAAATCATCTATATCACCCCCCCTCACTTCGCACTTTTTTTGCCACCGAAATGTGGGAAAGATA
>CAZZGV010000038.1:6439-11587 GCA_964654255.1 uncultured Legionella sp.
TCAAACGCTTTTAGCTTTGTACCTTGCGCTTCATTTTGAATGGAATGATAAACGGGTTTACTCTTTAGTTGGTTCTTTTACGGCACTCACCTACATATCCCCTGTTATTGGTGGTTGGATAGCTGACCATTTGCTAGGACAAAAACGCGCTATCCTTCTTGGGGCTGTTGCATTATTAGTAAGTTATATATCTGTATCTTACGTTGTCACTGATCAGGGTCTTACAGCAGCTCTAGCCGGGATTGCTGTAGGTACTGGCTTATTAAAACCTAATATTTCATCATTATTAGGCAATGAATACCCTGTTGGCTCACCAAACCGAGAAAGTGGCTTTACTATTTTTTACATGGGACTAACTACTGGGATTATTTTAGGTACAACGTTGCCTAGTTATCTAAATACTTATTTTGGATGGTCTGTTTCCTTTATGAGTGCTGCAATAGGCATGGTTATTGCCATTGCTACGTTTTCGTTTGGCATTTATCGACACCGTATTCAAGATTATCATCCTTTTCAGTTTCAACTTAAAAAAATCGTATTAGCTGCTATATTGATATTGTTACTATGGTTATCTGCTTTTTATATTCTTAATTACCCAGCCATTGCAGATGGCGTATTTATCGGTGTGGCTGTCCTTTCTTTGACTTATTTACTGTATTGCGTAAAAACCGAATCTACCATGCAAGCTCGACAAACCATGGTCATACTTTTGTTGTGTGTTATTTCCGTCGCATTCTGGGCATTCTATTTTCAAATGTTTTTATCCCTAACACTATTTATCGCACGAATTGTAGAACCAACCCTTTTTGGTGTTCAATTTACACCACCTTATTACGTTGGCATACAAAGCTTTGGTATGATTATTTTAGGCCTTATTATTACGCGTCGCAAACATGTTTTAAAACATGCCCAAGAAGGCATTCAAACAGGTAATAAATTTTTACTGGCCATGGTCTTTACAACGATAGCCTACATATCAATTACCTATATTTCACACTCTGGCACCGCCACCAGCTTACTATCACCGCTATATATAATCCCAGCCTACCTTATGCTGTCATGTGCGGAACTATTGCTATCTCCAGTTGGCTTATCAGCAATCACTATGCTTGCCAGCCCTAAAAAGGTGAGCACGATGATGGGCATCTTCTTTGTTTCTTTAGGGATTGGCGGCTTTTTATCAGGAAAACTAGCAGAATTAACAGCTATTCCTGTAGGTGAAACTGAAACGATTATTCTAAAAGCCCATTATGCATCCTCATTTACCTATTTACTCTATATTTTGATCGGCGCAACACTTATTTGTGCCTTGTTAAATGTGATTATTCGATATTTGATGAAAAAACCTTGCCCCATTCTTTAATACAGCTAATGAGACAACAAAACAAACCAGAACCAAGACAGATATTTTGTGTGTTTTCACAATACCTGGTATTATCCATCGCCCTTTAATGAGTTGATAATCTTATATGTCTGATAAAAACCCTCTGTTAAGCAAATTAATTCTTTCACTTGAAGATATCCAAGCCATAGATGTCTCTGTGATTGATGTTAGTAAACAAACAACCATCACCGATTATATGATTGTGTGTAGTGGTCGCTCTTCGCGTCATGTTAAAGCCATAGCTCAACAAATCATGGAAGATATGAAAACAGCTGGTTTGCCCGCATTAAGCAATAACGGTCTTGAAAGTGGCGATTGGGCATTGGTCGATTTTGGTGATTTTGTTGTTCATGTTATGCAACCTGACAGCCGAGCTTTCTACAATATAGAAGGATTGTGGCAACATTCACCACAGCAATAACAACCCATGTTCTCTTCGCAACAACCTAGCATAATGTTGAGAACAATAGCCGAATATACTTTTCAAGCCAAACACATAAGGCCTCAACTGCTATGTTGAAAATCACAGTAGTAACCATGGGCAACAAAATGCCGTCTTGGGTTGAACAGGCCGTGAAAGAGTATACCAAACGCCTACAGGATGGCATTACCGTATCTATCATCGAAATTCCGCTTATCAAACGAGGGAAATCTACCGATATTGTACGAATTATGGAAAAAGAAATGTTATTAATGAGCGCGGCCATCCCTACAAATGCGCGCCTGATTGCTCTTGATTTAACCGGTGAATCATTTTCTAGCGAACAATTAGCCGATAAAATTGCTCGGTTGCAACAACTATCAAGTCATTTATGTTTCTTGATTGGCGGCCCCGAAGGGCTCTCCGCTGAATTAATTAAACGAAGCAATGAGCGGTGGTCGTTGTCTAAATTAACATTGCCCCACACGTTAGTAAGGATTACACTTTTGGAAGCGCTTTATCGTGCCTGGTCTATCTTGCATCATCACCCTTACCATAAATAATTTAGGCTGTATAAGATGCGTTTTAAATCTGTTAAAAATAATTACATTGAAGCCCGATTGCACCACTTTCGCCTAAGTTTGTTAGTAGCGGTCCTGATTATACTATCGCTCATCCTTGTTTTACGCTTAGCGTATCTACAGTTTTCTCAATTCAAACGCTATGCTACCTTGTCACTAAAAAATCAGATGAGCATTATCCCTATAACACCTCCTCGAGGCGTTATTCTTGATAAAAATGGCGTTATTCTTGCGGATAATGTTCCTGTGTATGTATTAGAAATCGTTCCAGAACACGTAAAAAATCTAAATCAAACATTACAACAATTAAAAGAGTTATTACCTTCTGTTACTGATGATGACATTGAAAATTTTAACCATGAGCGACGCCAAAACCATGCTTATGTACCCATTCCATTTAAACTCAAATTAAGCCAAGACGATGTGGCGATTTTTGCAAGCAACCAATATCGATTCCCAGGCGTAAGCATTAAAGCCCGACTCATGCGTTACTATCCACTGAGTGAAACAACAGCGCATGTGCTCGGATATGTGGGCCGGATTAATGAGCAAGAATTACAACAAGTTGATAGTACTAATTACCGAGCCACTAATTTTATTGGCAAAGCCGGTATCGAAAAATATTATGAAGACCTCTTGCATGGAAATGTCGGTTATCAGCAAGTAGAAACCGATGTCAGTGGAAGAACGTTACGTGTATTAAGTAAACAAACGCCAATTTCTGGAGCAAAAATTTATCTGACCATTGACGCACGATTACAGCAAGCTATTTATCAAGCTATGAATGATAAACGCGGTGCAGTGGTTGCAATGAACGTCAAAAATGGGGATATTTTAGCCATGGTAAGCTCACCTAGTTACAACCCTAATTTATTTGTAAATGGTATTAGTGCTAAAAATTATAAAGAACTAGCTAATTCACCGGATAGGCCTTTGTATAATCGAGCTGTAAGAGGTTTATATCCCCCTGCATCTACAGTAAAACCATTTATAGCCTTAGCAGGATTAGATAAAGGTATCGTAACCACTGATACGAAAATTTATGATCCAGGTTGGTACAAACTGCCCAACGTTAAACATCTTTACCGAGACTGGAAACGAACAGGACACGGTGTCGTTAATCTCAAACGCGCAATTACAGTGTCGTGTGATCCTTATTTTTACCAACTAGGTAATAAAATGGGAATATCAGCAATAGAAGATATGTTGGTGCAATTTGGTTTTGGCCAACTCAGCCATGTTGACCTCTTTGAGGAGGCCCCAGGGCTTGTTCCTAGTCCTGCTTGGAAACGCCGTAGCAAAGGTGTTCATTGGTATCCAGGCGATACGTTAATTACCTCTATTGGTCAGGGTTTTATGCTGGCCTCGCCACTACAACTTGCAAACGCAACAGCTTCTTTAAGCCAGCATGGCAAACGTTTTCGTCCTCATCTCTTAGGAAAATCACTTGATGACCATGGCAAAATACATAAATTTAAACCATTGGAAGAGTACCCCGTCCGATTAAAAAATGAAGAATACTGGTCAATTATAGCGGAAGCCATGCAAGCGGTTATCGCAAGCCCTGAGGGAACAGCATCCTATCGCTTCGGCCGAAACACATCCTACACAATTGCTGCAAAAACGGGTACCGCACAAGTATTTAGCGGTAATCAATATGAGAAAAAAGCATATGAAGAAATACCCTTGGCACTAAGAAATCACACCTTGTTTATTGCGTTTGCTCCCGTAGAAAAACCTGAGGTTGCCATTGCAATCATGATAGAAAATGATAGTTCTGCACCACTTGTTGCACGAAAAGTAATGGATGCCTATTTTGAGTTAAAGCCAAATGAAAATAAATAATTCGCGCCCTATCTACCGGTTTACAGGTAAATCCTTATATATAGATTTGCCTTTGTTAGGTTTATTATTACTCTTAATTTGCTTTGGGTTATTTATTTTATATAGCGCATCCAATCAAAATGTAGGGATGGTTTTGCGCCAAGCTTTACGCTTGGTTTTTGCTTTAGCAATCATGGTGATATTTGCCTTTATTCCCCCTCATAAATATAAATTATGGACACCATGGATCTACGGTGTAGGCCTAGCTCTACTGATTGCTGTGATGGTAATGGGCAAAATTGGTAAAGGTGCGCAACGCTGGCTTGATTTAGGGTTCTTTCGATTCCAGCCCTCTGAAATTATGAAATTAGCTGTTCCTATGATGGCCGCCTGGTATGTTGACCGCCGCTCCATTCCTATTGATTTAAAAACATTAAGCGTCATTGCGCTATTGATATTTATCCCCGGAGTTTTAATAGCCAAGCAACCTGATTTAGGCACCGCAATTATGGTGGTGGCATCAGGGCTATGTGTTATTTTTCTAGCCGGCATTTCTGTACGTATAGTGCTATTTCTTGCGGCAGGACTTGGGGCAACCTTGCCATTATTATGGCATGTGATGCACGACTACCAAAAACAACGTATTTTTACTTTATTAAATCCAGAGAAAGATCCCTTGGGAACTGGATATCATATTATTCAATCCAAAATAGCCATTGGTTCAGGTGGTGCATTTGGCAAAGGATGGTTAGCAGGCAGTCAGTCCCACCTTAATTTTTTACCTGAACACGCAACCGATTTTATTTTCGCCGTTAGTAGTGAAGAGTTTGGTTTTGTTGGCAGCGTCATTCTTATTATCTTTGTAGTATTAATCTCTTTACGTTGTCTGCACATTGCACGACATGCACAAACTTCTTTTACACGATTGCTGTCCGCAA